>SYFY01000050.1 GCA_005799745.1 Gammaproteobacteria bacterium | reverse complement strand
CAGTTCTACTGGCGGGCGAGCGAGGCATTGCTCAACCGCTTCGAGCAGTTCGTAACCACAATCGATGACCTCGACATCCACTTCATTCACGTCCAAAGCCGGCATCCCAATGCCAGACCCATCGTCATCACTCATGGATGGCCAGGCTCCGTGGTGGAGTTTGTCAAAGTCATCGAGCCGTTGACGGATCCAGAGAGACACGGCGGTTCAGCAGTTGATGCATTTCACGTCGTGTGTCCGTCGCTGCCGGGATATGGCTTTTCCGGCCGCCCGACCACCACCGGATGGGGTGTCGACAAGATTGCCCGCAGCTGGGATGAATTGATGCGACGGCTCGGCTATTCACGCTATTTCGCACAAGGTGGCGACTGGGGCTCCGCGGTGACGACTGCCATCGGCATTCAGAACCTGGGTGCCTGCGCAGGCATTCACGTCAACATGCCGAACGCACGCGCGACAGCAACGGCGTTAAAGAATCCGACCGACGAAGACAAACACGCACTCGCGCGTGCCAAGGATTACGCCGATTGGGATTCAGGTTATTCAAAACAGCAGAGCACTCGCCCGCAGACCCTGGGCTATGGGCTCGCCGACTCTCCTGCCGGGCAAGCCCTGTGGGTACTCGAGAAGTTCTGGCGTTGGACCGATTGCAACGGCCATCCAGAAAACGCACTCACACGTGATGAGTTGCTCGACAACATCATGTTGTATTGGTTGACCAATAGCGGCGCATCTTCCGGGCGGCTGTACTGGGAAAGTTTCAACCGCGCCTTCGGCAGTGGGCAGGACAACAAGGTCAGGCTACCGACGGGCTGCTCCATCTTTCCGAAAGAGATCGTGCCGACACCCCGTTCGTGGGCCGAGACGCGATACCTCAGCATCGTGTGGTGGAACCAACTCGATAAAGGCGGTCATTTTGCGGCCTTTGAACAACCGGGTTTGTTCGTTAATGAACTCAGACGCTGTTTCGCAGTGATCGATCCGCGCTGAAGATCGATAACCGCCGGCAACAAGAGTACACACGTGAACATGACGAGCCCACGCTCGCCTCATCCCTTGATCGTCCCGTTTGTAGCGGCGCTGATCGGCATTGGGCCGCTTGCCATCGATGCCTATCTTCCGGCACTGCCAACGATGGCCACAGACCTTCGTTCGAACATTGTCGCTGCCAACGTAACCGTCAGTACCTTTCTCATAGGTTATGCCATCGGTCAGCTCTTTGGCGGGCCAATCTCCGACCAGATCGGACGCATGCGAGTGGCGATCCCCGGATCATTGTTACTCGTCATCACCTCGGTGTTGATCGCCTTTGCGGATGACATGGGTACGGTGCAGATCTTGCGTGCCATTCAAGCCATCGGTGGTGGTTTCGCGACAGTCGTTGCCATGGCAATGATCCGCGACTCGTTCCCACCTGCAGAAGCCGCCAAACGATATCCCTTAGTGATGTTGATCCTGCTGGGTGCGCCGCTGTTTGCGCCAGCCATCGGTGCAGCACTCTTACCACTCGGCTGGGAATCGATTTTCATCTTCCTTGCCGTGTACGCCGTTTTAATCATCGTCCTTTGTCCCATCATCGGAGAAACCCTGCCGCGGCCCGGTGGGCGCATCCACCTCGGGGCCATCCTGCCGCAATATGTGGAGGTGTTACGCACCCGGGTCAACGGTCGCCTCGTACCCCTGCGATTCATCTTTGCCCAAGGTCTTATCACCTCAGTCATGATGATCTTCATCACCAACTCGGCCTTCATCTACCTCGAGTACTTCAAGGTCGGCGCTGATCGATTCGTGTTCTATTTCGGCGCCAACGTGGTGGTGATGATGGCGTTTTCGCTCACGACGTCTCGAATCGTCGGGCGTATCGCGCCTTTCACCCTGTTTCGCACGGGCAGAATCATCCAGGTGATCGCCCTGATCACACTCACCGCGTGTGTGTTCCTGTTTGACCCACAGGCCATCTGGTTTACGCCCATGCTGGCGCTCGGTATCGGCACTGCTGGCATGATTGGTCCGTCAGTCAACGCGCTCTACCTGTCTCTTTTTGATCGACTTGCCGGCAGCGCGTCATCGCTGATGGCGACCGCGAGTTTTGTATTCGGCGGTATCCTCGGCGCCATGGCCTCGACATTACATGACGGCACACTCCGTCCAGTCATGGCGACCATGTTGATCGCCATCCTCATCGCCAATGTCATCGCGGCGACCATTCCGAAACCAGAACCTTTTGCCGATACAAAAGGAGCACACTGATGCAGCTCTGCGAACAGGACATTCAGCGGTTTGAACAGGACGGTGTGATTCTCCTTCCTGGGCTTCTGAATGCCGAATGGGTCGACACTTGTCTGAACGCCTGGACCTGGAGCGTGACCCACCCCGGCCCACTCGCGAGTGGGCTCTTACCGGGTTCATCCACCGCATTTCAAGACCTGTGCAACCCAAAGTCGCTGCCGATTTATGGCAGTGTCATCCATGGATCACCACTCGGCGACGTAGCCCGGCAACTCTGGCGGGGGTCACCCGTCTGGTATATGTACGAACAAGTCTTCCACAAAGGTGGGCTGGCAGGACGAACGCCCTGGCATCAAGACACGTCTTACCTCGCGGTCGATGGCAGTCACCTGATCGCCTTTTGGATCTCCTTCGAAAATCTGCCTCAAAGCCACGGACTGGAGTTCGTTCGCGGCTCCCATCGGGGAACGCTGTTCAATACCTCGCGATTTGACGCCAACGATCCCACTCTGCCGATCTACCCTTCTGAATCAGTACCCCGGCTGCCTAACGTTGAGACCGATCGCAGCGCCTTCGATATCATCAGCTTTGCGACGAAACCCGGGGATGTGGTGGCATTTCATACCTCTACGCTGCATGGCGGTGGGGCCGTGGATCAGTCCGTGACAGAACGCCGAACGCTGACACTGCGTTTCTTCGGCGAGGACTCAATTTCTGCGGTACGTCCCGGTGCTGCCGGTCCATTTTACGAAGACATCAAAACCCTCCGTGCAGGAGAACGTTTCCGACATGTACGATTTCCGCAGGTAAGGCACTAACGGCTTCACAGGGAGCCGCGGGGAAAACACATCATGAGCATTGAGTCCCGTCCGGAGGCGGCGGGTTTTTGCCCAATCCGCATTGATCGCATCAACGGTTGGCTGCAGCGTCAGGTCGATTCAGGCCGATTGGCCGGGGCGAGTGTTCTGGTCTCACGCAGCGGCATTCCGGCACTGGCGTCGACGGTAGGCTTGGCGGACATCGCGGCAGCCAAGCCCTTTGATCTCGATACCATCGTTCGGCTGTACTCCATGACCAAGGCGGTGACAACTGCCGCAGCGATGGTGTGTTACGAAATCGGCTGTTTCCAGCTTGACGACCCGGTAGCGAAGTATCTGCCGGCCTTTCAAAACACACGCGTTTGGACGGGTGGACGACTCACGGATACCGAACCACAGCAGTCGCCAATGACCATTCGCCATCTGATGACCCATACGTTAGGGCTGACTTACGGATTCATGCAGGCCAATGTGGTGGATGCGGAGTACCGCGCCTTAGGCATCGAATTCCCGGGCGCCCGAGGAACGCTTGCAGATTGAGTTGATCGCCTTGCCGCTGTTCCACTCATCGCGCAACCCGGCACACGCTGGAATTACAGCGTCTCTACCGACGTTCTGGGCCGTCTGATTGAAGTCTGGACGGGTCAAACCCTCGAGTCCATTGTTCACGACCATGTGCTCGGCCCACTGGGTATGCACGACACGGGCTTTCACGTCGCGAAAGCCAAGCAGTCCCGTTTCGCCGCCTGTTATGCCCCGTTATCGGGTGGTTCCCTTGCGGGTCTCGGCACCAAGGCCGATCCATCCGAGGTCGCCCGCAGGGGCGGACTCAAACTGCAGGACACTTCGAGCGACAGCCGTTTCCTTTCGCCAACAACCTTGTTCAGTGGTGGTGGCGGGTTGACCGGAACTCTGCGCGACTACGGTCGTTTCTGCCAGATGTTGCTCAATCGTGGTGAACTCGACGGCACACGCCTCCTCGGCCGAAAGACGGTGGAGTTCATGCGTATGAACCAGTTACCGGATGGCCGCGACATGGCCGCCATGGGACAACCCGTGTGGAGCGAAACCACCTATGAAGGCATTGGCTTCGGTCTCGGATTCGCGGTCGTGCTCGACCCCGTCAAGGCGCACATCATCACCTCGCCAGGTGAACACCATTGGGGTGGTGCGGCCAGCACATTCTTCTGGATCGACCCCGTCGAGGACTTATTCGCCGTTTTCCTCACGCAGTTGATGCCGTCATCGATCTATCCGATCCGGCGTGAACTTCGTACGGCGGTGTATCAAGCGCTGATCGACTGACGCCAAGCGGCGCCGGTCGACTCGCTGCAACACAACGAGGGTCAGAAAGTTTTTTCGTAGCGCACGCCGACCGTGACTTCGGCAACGTCCAGATTGCCAAGCCCCATGTGACCCCGGTAATTGACGAAAGCGGCAAACCCACGAACGAATTGCGCGTGTGCGCCGATTGACCAAACCCAATAGGATTTTTCAGCGTCATCCGTATCGAGCCGAGCACCCACTGTGGGCTTGAGGGGATCGAACTGAAAAAAATCGGCGGCGAAACGAACAGTTTCCTGTTGACCCTCATGGTGAAATTCGCGCACATAGTCGACGCGCGCATGCGGTACCCAAACACCCCATGACGGCGTGAACGTATAACTGACATGGCCACCCACGTTGGCGGTGAGCGACCGCGAGACTTGCTCGCGTAGTTTCAAATTGACGCCGCGTGCACCACGCTCGTCCAACTCTTCGAGTCGAATTTCCGAATAGTGTGCGCCGGCGTGGGGTCCGAAGATCCATTGGTCACGGGACATATCCCAACCCGAACCGAGCGTCGCAACAAACTCAGTCCCATCCACAGAACCCGTGGCACGACGGTCTACTTGCCCACCCACATCCGTATACTGGATCAGACGTGAGGTGTCGGCCTCTGCCCGACCGTAAGTTGCAAGGGCATCGACATACAGCGACTCTCCCCGGAACCATGTCCCCATCAACGACATTGTCCCTGCCTTCATCAACATGCCACCGCCGGTATCAAAATCCGCGATCGCGTGAAAGTGGCCGCTGCAGAACAATCCTTTGAACAAAAAAACCGGACTTCAAAACCATCAAGTCTGCCGGTCACGAAATCGGAGATTTCTTCTTTGTACCCGCCGCATTGAATTAACGTCCTACGGCTGCGCCACGGTCCTCGTACTCATGACCTGAGTTAACTGGATGAGTTAGGCTTCCGTCCAGGTGAGGGGCTGAAGCTACAGGGGAGCACACGGTGAGTAGTGGACTATCCGCACGAACGATCTGGGCACATGGTTGCCTCGGGCTGCCCCTCGCGGTCATTGGTTATCCGCTCTCCATTTGGATTCCGGCGCACTACTCCGGTGGGCTCGGCATCTCTCTCGCCACCGTCGGCACTATCCTGATGCTGGCGCGCTTCACGGACGTGATCACCGATCCGATCATGGGCGAGATCTCAGATCGGGTGAACACGCCCTTTGGCCGACGCAAACCCTGGATTGCGTTAGGCACCGTGGTGATGTTGCTGGGGGTGTGGTTCCTATTCATGCCAGAACCCGGCGTCAGTGTGTGGTACTTTCTCCTCTGGCTAACGGTTTTTTTCCTCGGCAGTACCTTGATCGCCCTGCCGCACCGCGCCTGGGGTGCTGAACTCTCACCGGACTATCACCAACGCAGCCGTGTCACGGCAGCACGAGAAATCTATGTGTTGATTGGTCTTATGACCGCGGCAGCGGTGCCGATGATCATCGAGATTCGTGCCGACGGTGCCGCCGTCGGCGAAGTGTTCTCGACCTTGTGGAGTGATGCCGTTGGTGCATTCAGCGGCGATTTTTCGGATCGCAAACCCGTCAGTAGTGCGAATCTTACCGGTCCAGTGCTGACGGGCATGGCATGGGCGATCCTGTTCTTGTTGCCACTCGCCGCCATGATCGTGATCACGCTCGTGCGTGAACCCACCATGGTGAGCACAGCACCTCGCCCGAGCCTCAAGGAAGGCCTTCGGCTGATGCTGAAAAATGGTCCGATGATGCGTGTACTCATCATCGCTATGCTCGTGCACTTCGGTGAGTCGTTCCGTAATGCCGTATCACTCTTCTTCATTCGCGACATCGTCGGTATCCCGACCATTGGCGCAGCGTATTTCTTCTACTTCGTCGCCGCGATCAGCGCGATCCCCTTCTGGCTGTGGCTCGGCCGTCGCATCGGTAAACACCGTGCCTTCATGTGCACACTCATCACCGTGGCCTGTGTCAGCGGCGCCAACCTCCTGCTCGGTTACGGCGACTACCTCCCCTTCTTACTGTTGTTCCTCGTCAAAGGTTTTTGTTTTGGAGGCTTGCAGTTCCTGCCCGTGGCGATGCTTGCCGACGTGGTGGACGTGGACACCGCTCGATCCGGTTCAAGTCGCGCGGGTTCCTACTTTGCGTTCCTGGGTTTCTCCGAAAAAATCGCCATTGCCCTCGGCACCGGCTTTTCATTGAATGTGGTTGGACTGATGGGTTTTGATCCTTCAGGCAATCTTGCGGCCAGCACGGACACTGGCGTTCTTATCCTGCGCTTGGTCTATTGCCTTGGACCAATCTTCTTCTACGCCCTGGCGCTCAAGTTGATCTGGGATTACCCGTTAACGCCGGCACGTCACGCACGGCTACGTTCACTTCTAGAACGACGAACACGACGCCTGGCCGGGATAAACGCCGGCTAGCCAGCGCGAATTGAAAGGAAGCGAGCAATGCTGAGTCCCTACCGTGTCATCGACCTCACTGACCACCGTGGCGAAATCGGCCCCATGTTGCTCGGGGATCTGGGAGCCGATGTCATTCGTGTCGAACCACCCGGTGGCACTGCTGCCCGGCGCGCTGGAAAGCTCCTCCCCGCTGATCGATCCTCCGATGATCTCGCCAGCCTGCAATTCCGGGCCTTTAACCGCAACAAACGCTCCATTGTTCTGGATCTGAACCTGCCCGCAGATCAGGCAGACTTTGAACAACTTATCCGAGGGGCGGACATCGTCATCGAATCGGGTCCGGACGGCTATGCCGCCATCCATGGATTCGGTTTTGAACAACTACGCGCCCTCAATCCGCGCGTCGCGCACGTCTTTATTACACCCTGGGGGGTGGATGGTCCCGCCGCGAACCGTCTCGCCACCAATCTCACGTTGTCGGCGATGGGCGGACAAGCCGCGCTGCAGGGTTCACCCAATCGCGCACCGGTACGCATCTCTGTTCCACAAATCTGGCGCCACGCCGGGGCGGAAGCCGCCGCCGCGGCGATGATCGCCCATCAGCGCATACAACGAACCAGCGAGGCTCAGTTCGTTGATCTGTCGGCCCAGTGTGCAACCACCTGGACGACCATGAATGCCATGGACGCAGCTGCTGTACAGGGCTTCAACTTTGAACGACCCGGTTCTGTGGTGCAGATGGGTACCCGCGAAGTGAGCCCGGTTTTTCAATGTGCCGACGAGTTTCTGGTGGCCCTGCCAGTCGGCCCAGTTATCGAACCGCTGCTTGGTCACCTGATGGGTGAAGAACTCATTGACGAGACCTGGCTTGAAGAAGAATGGTCTAGCACGTCGCAACCTCGGGGAAACGGTTCGTTTCAGCCGCGATCAGCAGATCGACGTTTTAGGTCGTTTCTTCCTGCGTTACACCAAGGGTGACCTTTTCCAGCTGGGTATTGATCTCAACACAACACTGGCGCCTGTGAATTCCGTAGCAGACCTTCTCGAGTTTCAACAAATCACCGCTCGAAATGCCTGGACCCCAATGCAGCTGGGCGATACAACATCAGTCCGAACACCGGGACGCATCGCGCTGTTTGATGTAAGTAAATCAAAACCATTTCAGGCCGATGTCCGCCGTCCAGCACCTCGTCTGAACGAACACGCAAACGAGATTCGGCAGGAGCTACGGGTATCACCACGTGTTCCCGCGAACATCACCTTACGCCCTCACCCCACTGGTCGACCCTTTGCGGGACTCAAAGTGCTCGACCTCACCAGGATCATCGCGGGTCCAAGTTCCGCGCGGTACTTCGCGGATCATGGTGCCGAGGTCGTGAAGGTCGAGTCAGAACTCCGACCCCATGGCTTGCGTCTACTGGACCCGCAAAAAGGCGGAACCCAGTGGAATTCCTCGCACTTTCATGGTGAGTTCAACGCCGGCAAGAAGTGTGTGCAGCTCAATCTGAAACATCCCGAAGACCTTGCGATCATGAAGGAGCTCATCGCCTGGGCGGATGTCTTCATTGAAAACCGGGCACCGGGAGTGCTAACACGCCTGGGTCTTGATTACCGCGTAGTGCGGGAACTCAACCCCAACATCATCATGCTCAGCACTTCGCTCATGGGACAAACCGATCCCGCGAGTGAAGTTGCAGGGTTCGGCTATCACGCCAGTGGTATGGCAGGTTTTTACGAAGTGACTGGCTGGCCCGATCGGCCACCCCATGAACCGTGGATGGCGTACACCGATGTCATTGCACCACGCATGATCGCGGCCATGGTCACGGCCGCCATCGATCACCGACTACGTACCGGTGAAGGACAACATATCGATGCTGCCCAGTTCGAAATGGCTTTGTAGTTTTTGGCGCCGGAAATCCTTGAGGTGCAGACGCTCGGAACGGTGGTTTCACGACTCGGGAACCGTTCACGATTTGCAGCACCCGAAGGTATTTATCCAGCCCTCGGAGACGATCAATGGCTAGCCATCAGCGTAGAGAACGATGCGCAATGGCACAACTTACGTAAAGTGTTAGGCGATCCGGATTGGGCGCGTGACCCAGCATTGGCCTCATTCGAAGGGCGAATGGCACATCACGACGAGATCGATGCACACTTGAGCTCTTGGACATTGACACGAGATCGTTACGCTGCCATGAAGACATTGCTCACTGTGGGTGTCCCGGCCGGTGCTCTCCAACGCAGCAGCGATCTTGCGGAAGATCCCCAATACATCCTTCGAAAATTCCACCGCTTTCACGAACACCCCGTCATGGGACGTGTTCCTTATGCGGGTGTGCAATTCCTCATCCCGGGCTATGAAGCAGGGCCCTACCGATTCGCTCCGCTGCTGGGTGAACACACCGACGCGATCCTGTCTGAAGCATTGGGCATGTCCGCTGACCAGATTCTTGAGACACGCGAATCGGGGGCACTCCGGTGATACCAGGAGCTGCGCTTCAACGCTGATCGAAGTCGATGGTCACTTCCGCAGTAAGTGGATGAGCCTGACAGGTCAGTACCAGCCCTGCCTCGCGCTCTTCTTCGGTGAGACCGTGGGTGATGTCCATATCTACCTCACCGCGTACCAATCTCGCTTTGCACGTTGAACACACACCGCCTTTGCAGGAGAACGGCAGGTCGAGTCCTTCTGCAAGTCCCGCATCGAGGATGTTCTCGCCATCCGCTGCCACATTCAGAACCATCGAGCGACCGTCGCGAATTATCGTCACCCGGCTGTTCTTGCCGGCATGGGCTTCTGCTCTCGCCTGGCGACGCGCCAACATCTGACGAGCGTCCTCTGCGGATGCTGCAAAGAGCTCCACATGTACACGCTGATCGGGGATGCCGAATTGCCGCAAGCCTCGTGATACTTCCGAGAGCATAGACTCTGGTCCACAGATGAAGAACTCATCAAAGGCCGCAAGATCGATGAGCCTTCGATTGAGATCAGCGCCTTTGCGGTTGTTGAGACGGCCGTTGAGGATATCCGCACCTTGATCCTCACGACTGAAGAGATTCACCCAATGAAAGCGGGAAAGATGTGCATTCTTGAGAAACGCCAATCGTTCCCGATACATCATCGTTGAGAGGCGTTGATTGGCGTAGAGCAAGGTCACACGACTGTCCTTCTCGACGGCAAGGATCGAGGCAATGTTCGACAGAATCGGCGTGATACCTGAGCCACTGGCGAGAAAACAATAGCTCGCAGCATGGTCAGCTCGAATGCCTGCACAGAAGGTTCCCTGGGGAGGTGCCACTTCGACGATGAAACCGGGCAAAGCGTGGTCATTGAGCCAGTTGGAAAAAACACCCCCTTGTATACGTTTCACACCAACAGCGAGTTCACCTTCATCGCTACCTGCACAGATGGAGTAGGCACGCCGCAGATCGTGGCCGTCAATCTGTGCGCGGAGGGTCAAATACTGTCCTGGCCGGAAGTTGAAGGTTGTCTTGAGCGCCTCGGAAACATCAAAGACGACGTGTACCGCTGCTTCGGTTTCGGGTCGGACGGATCTAATACGAAGTGAATGAAACGCCAACGCCTCTAACATCAGATCGCCTTGAAGTGATCAAAAACTTCATGGCAGTGCGAGCACCGATACATGGCACGGCAGGCGGTGCCTGAAAACGCACTGATGCGTGTGACGGCGGTTGCATCGCAGCGTGGGCAGCAGAGAGGTTCATCGGCACTCGACGGCGTTGGGGGTGCAATACCCTCTTCCCGCAAACGCGCCCGCGCTTCTCGGGTCATCGCATCCGTCGTCCACGGAGGGTTCAAGCGCGTGACCACGTTCACTTCAGCGAATCCCATTGCAGCAAGTGACTTCTGTACAAAAACGCTGATCTCGTGCATTGCCAGACAACCCGAGTACGTGGGGGTCAAGGTCACCTCGACGACGGAACCATCACACTGCACATCCTGAAGAATGCCGAGCTGCCAGATTGAGAGGGCCGGAATCTCCGGATCCATCACTTGATCCAACAGGGCCCAAAGTTCCGGATGTGAAGAATCAGAACGCTGTCTGAGCCGTTCCGCCGCGAGCGGTGTCTCAAGACTGAGCATTCGAGCGGTATTCACCATTTCAGTCCGGGATAGGCGCGCTGCATGAATTGCAACTCGGAGAGCAGATGCCCGAGATGTTCGGAGTGCAGGCCACGTCGACCTCCACCCACTTGCCAGTCAAGGGTTGGAAGCTTGATGCCCACGCGGTCGAAGGTGTTCTGTACCTCAGAGTGCCAAGCGGGTTGAATCCCTGCGAGATCCACAGCGACACCCTGCTCAATCAGCGTTCGTTCAAGCGTGTCCTGCTCAAAGAGTTCGGGCGTATATCCCCATAACTCTGTCACGGCATCCTGCAAACGCCGATGACTCTCTGCCGTTCCATCGCCCAGTCGGAGCATCCAGTCACGACTGCGGCGCAAGTGGTAAAGCGACTCCTTGACACACGTTGCGCCAATCGCGGCCAGACGCGGTTCGGCAGACACCGCGAGCTTCTCGAGAAAAGGAACATTCAGCACGTCCACTACAAACTGCCGCGTCATGGTGAAAGCAAAATCTCCACATGGCAGTTCATGAATCAGATGGTTGGTGAATTCACGACAATCACGCCGGAAGGCGAATCCATCCTCATCAAACACAGCGCCCGGTAACGATGCGGCGAATTGATAACAAAGCCGCGCACGACCCAGAAAGTCGAGCGCGACATTGGCCAGCGCCAGTTCTTCTTCGAGTATGGGCGCACGACTACACCACTCCGACAATCGTTGACCAGCAACCAGAGCGTCGTCGCCAAGGCGGAGTACATACACCAAAAGAGGATCCGGTGAGGTCACGGTCATCTACATGTTGTTAACGGAATCCGGCAGCTCGTAATACAACGCATGCCGGTAGGGTTTGTCGTCGAGGGGATCGAAGAAACTCTCCGAGTCGGTTTCTTGTGAGGCGGTGATGTCACAGCTGCGCACAACCCAGATGCTCACGCCTTCACCTCTGCGGGTATAGACGTCGCGTGCATATTCCAGCGCAAGGGTTGGATCCGGCGCATGCAGGCTACCCACGTGTTTGTGATCAAGGCCGCGTCGTGGCCGAACGAACACCTCATAAAGTTCTTGGGTTGCACTCACGCAGCTGCTCCTTCGGATCGACGGTGCTGCTTTTCCTCATAAGCCCGTGAGGCTTCACGCACCCACTCACCTTCCACGTGGGCCTGTCGATGATGTGCGAGGCGTTGTCGACTGCAGGGACCACCCCCCGTCATCGAACGCTGAAACTCATTCCAATCGATCTCACCAAAGTCGTAATGACCGCGCGCTTCGTTCCACTTGAGATCAGGGTCAGGCAGGCTCAGACCAATGGCTTCTGCCTGTTCGACAGATTGATCTACAAACTTCTGCCGTAGCTCATCATTGGTTTGGCGTTTGATTTTCCAGGTCATGTTCTGCGCGGTGTGCGCCGAGTCGGCATCGTGAGGGCCGAACATCAT
>SYFY01000049.1 GCA_005799745.1 Gammaproteobacteria bacterium | reverse complement strand
TCGAGTAGATACATGGTCGCTTCGTAGCCCATGCCACAGCCTGCCGAAACGTAGTCGGGGTTGCCGTAACTGGAACCCGCGCGCGTATTGATAACGACGATCTCGAGGGGCGAGAGGGTGTGGTCGATGCGCTTGAGTTCAGTTTCCACATCTGCAGCAGTCACCACGTACCCGTCACCAAAGTGCCGGAAGTCGAGTTTCACGGCCGGTTGAAAACACCAATCGAGCGGCACTTCGTGAATCGTCATGGCCGGCTTGCGGCCATCGAGAGCCGCATCTTGTGTACTGTGGAAGTGCCAGGGTGCGTCGAGATGAGTGCCGTTGTGGGTGGATAGGCTCACTTGCTCAACCGCCCAGCCTTCACCATCGGGCATGTCTTCTTTGCGCAGGCCCGGAAAAAAGGGCTCGATTTGCGAGAAGGTGTTTTCGTGGGTGAAGTATCGAATCTTGGGCGCCATTCCGGGAGGATCCGAGGGGATGTCGTTTTCCAGGAAGATGGAGAGATCAACGAGGCGACGGCCCATGGTGGCTCCGGTTGCATGGGTACTTCCGAAAAATAGCGCAAGCGCTTCCGCTGAACCACGCTTTGTTTCGGGAGTACGATGTTGAGGACTACTGGAGAGGTTGATGGCTGGTCTGGAAATTCCCGTTCGACGCATGCCCTTTGAGGTTCCTGCTGTGGCGTCGTTTCACCCACTCTACATCGCCGGGCACGCGGCTCTGTCCTATCAGATGACCGGCCTCGGACTTTATGTCGCGCTGCTTGAACCGTTCATCGTCAAGACAGGCTGTGTCCTGGACCGGGTGAATGACCCTGATCTCAAAGAAGCAGTGGACCGATTCTGTCGCCAGGAAGCGCAGCACTATCAACAACACGAACGATTCAACGCCCTGATTTTCGGGCAGAACTACCCGGGGCTCGAGGCGCGGTATGAACAACTACGTGCCGACTTCGATCACTTCCTGCGTGAGGAAGATGATCGTTTCCGCGTTGGCTTTGTGGAAGGTTTTGAAGCCAATACCAATCAGGGTGCACTCGCGCTCATGAAAGCGGGGGGTGTTAAGACACCCCAAGACGGACAAAGCCCTTGGCCGATTGTGGGAGTGGCACATGCTCGAAGAGATCGAACATCGCCTTGTTGCGTTTGATCTCTACGATCATCTCTTTGGCGATTGGCTTTACCGCGCACGGATGTGCTGGGTGGCCCAGCACCCCATGGCAAAGTTCATCGATGACTGCACGGCCATCATGATGCCGGTAAACGTTGAGCGATTTGGTGAGGCTTGCCGAATGACGACAGGTCATCGTGTGCTGCGTTTGATCTCTCGTGTCGTACCACGGGTGACCAGCATGACGCCGTGGTATTCACCACACCGTTATGAAATCCCGGCAACCGTCGAGAAGTTGTCAGCGCGACTAAGCGCAGAGGCGAGTGCAGTTTCCTGAATCAGTTCGGGAAGAGCCGCTGCACTTTCTCAGCTGACATCTGTGCACCATATTCGCTGTGTTCAAACGCCTCAGCGAATTCAACCGATGAACCGATCGATTCGCCATAACGTGTGATGAGTTGTTCCCTGAATCGCTCGGCGATTCGTCGTTCACGCCCAAGCAACTATTCGCGAATCTGCACACGCCGACCGTCCTGATCCGGCGGCAGACTCTGCATCTTTTCACCCATCCACGAATCCTTGTCGGCGAACTGCGAGGGCAGGGCGTCGATCACGGCTCTCTTGGTTGTAATGACATCGTCGATAGCGACCGTCACCGTCGGTGCAAACGGCACTGGTTTTTCGAACTCGTCCGCGTAGTACAGAAACACCGGATTGCGATCGAGAGCAGGCACTTCGGGCATGTAGAACTTCGCTACTAAAAGCACGGCAGAGTCCTGCACGAGCCGACCGGTGTAGCGATGATCCGGGTGATAGTCGTTGGTCCGATGGCAGAGCACGATGTCCGCACGCCATTCACGGATGAGGCGAATCACCGTCTTCCGGTTCGAGAGATTCGGTTCAAGTTCACCATCGTTGATGTCGAGCACTTCGGTGGTGATGCCGAGGATGCGTGCGCATTGTTCAACTTCGGCCTTGCGAATGGCGGCAAGCTCTGCACCGAACTTGGTGAAGTGACCGACGTTACCGTTTGTCATCGAGACAAACTTCACGGCGTGGCCTTGTTGCACCCACTTTGCGGCAGTGCCACCCACGCAGAGTTCACAATCGTCGGGATGCGCGCCGAAGGCGAGAATTCGTAAGGGTTGCTGACTAGACATCAGTGGCTCGGGTTTGAACCTTGACGCCTGCCATGCTGATCAGCGACTCCACACAATCACGAATCGAATCATCCATGGATCTGAACTGGATCGGCAAGATCGAGAGAACGCGGTCATTCCGCAGCTCGACACCGGCCCACACTTTGCGCAGTTCTGCTTCCCGCGCCTTGATGCGATCCGGAAAAGGATCAGTGACTTCCGGTGCCGCATGGCGCAGCTCCGGCAACAAACGATCGATGCTGGCGCAGATGTCTTCGACGTTGCGCATCTCAGTCGACCAGGCGATGTATCGCTCACCGTTTTTGACCTTCACGCTCTCCAGGAGGCCGATGTGACAGTCCGCATCATCACGCACATCGACCACCATCCAGGGGCGGTAGGCGCCGGTCTGGAAATATTTCCCAACCAACATGCCCTCGATGATGTGTTGCCAGGGTCCCATGTCCTTCTGATGGGGTGATTGAATCGGACCGACGTTGTCCGCCGGGCAACAGGTGATCGCATCCCAGCTGCCGTTCGCCTCGGCTGCATCAGAAAAAGCGCGTTGAGCGATGACCTTGCCCATGGAATAACCTTGACCCCGCTCGGGCGTGCGTTTCGGATTCTGTTCGTCCGGATAACGGTCTTCATAACAAACCGGTCGACGTTCAAGCTCGTGGATGTCCACTTCCGAGATGACGGCGGCGACACTGGAGGTGACGACCACTCGAGAAACGGTCAGGGATTTATTGACCGATTCGATGATGTGATCACAGGTTCGGCGTACATAGTCGGGGTCGTCGTAGGTACTGACGTGAGAGATGTGCAACACCCCATGACAACCCGGAAAGATCGAGTCTAAACAACCGGGTTGGTCGAGATCAGCAGCATGCAGTGTCAATCGACCGGAGCCGTAACCTGGCATGGCCTTGAGAAAGCCCACACGGCGATCATCGTTCACATCACGGACACACGCGCGAACACGATAACCTCGATCAAGTAGACGACGGACCGCCCAACCACCGATAAATCCCGCTGCACCGGTGACGGCGACAGTCCCGCCTCTTTTCACTGCGGCCATGTCGTGCTCCTCCTGTGTTGTTTGTTTTGTGAATAGACATCGTGTGGAGCCACTGTCTGGGAGCCTGCGCGGCAGAAGATCAACGGGCTGCGGCGGTGCCACTTCGGCCCGATTTTCCGTTCGCTCTCGTCACATAGCCCCCACTATGCTCCTCAAGCGAACGAAAAATCGTACTCGAATTGACCCTCGTCTCGCTCCGCTGCCT
>SYFY01000048.1 GCA_005799745.1 Gammaproteobacteria bacterium | reverse complement strand
GGCGCGATACACGACGTTGTTACGCTTCTGGTCGAGTTTGATAACCAAGAAGTCGAGGGGCCGGCCTTCGAGGTGTGCCGTTTCGCGCAAGGGGCGGATGTCGATAAGTGAACCCGGCAGAAACGCACGGATTTCGTTGATATCGACGGTAAAGCCGCCTTTGACCTTGCCGGTGATGATGCCTTCGACAGCCTTCTGCTGGAGATGCGCACCTTCAAGGCGATCCCACGTTTCAGCGCGCTTGGCTTTTTCACGGGAGAGACGCGTTTCGCCAAAGCCATCGTCGACCACTTCCATCGCGACCTTCACCTGGTCGCCAATGTTCAACGAGAAATTGCCCTGGTCATCGAGGAACTGGGCGCGTGGAATCACGCCTTCGGACTTAAGACCGGCGTGAACGGTGACCCAGTCACTGTCGATGTCGACAACGGTTCCGGTAACGATGGAGCCCGGCGCCATCTCGACAGTAGTCAGGCTCTTGGCAAAAAGATCGGCAAAAGATTCGGACATGAATGTGTGTTTTGCCCCTGGTCTCGGCGGGACGCTCCTTGAAGAGGTTAGTTGTTATTCGTACGGTTAGACGAGACCGATCGCGTGGGCTCGCTCGAGCGTCAATGCCAGGACTGCGTCGATCGAGAGCGAGGTGCTGTCGATGATGAAGGCATCGGGAGCGGGCTTCAGCGGTGAAACCGTACGTCCTTTATCTCGCTGATCCCGATCCTGCAGGCCAGCCAGAAGGGCGAGCAAATTAGCAGCTAACCCCTTGTCAATCAACTGCTTATATCGTCGCTCAGCCCGCGCTTCGAGACTTGCATCGAGATAAATCTTGAGCGGAGCATCTGGAAAGACCACGGTGCCCATGTCCCGACCATCCGCGACGAGACCCGGCGGACGTCGCTGCGCAAGCTGGATGTCGAGCACGGCCTCACGCACTTCGGTAAGAGCAGCCACCACGCTGGCACCTGAACTGACGGCTTCTTCGCGGATACGCAGGCCGAGTTCCTGACCATCCACCACGACACCAGCGTCATGAAATTTGATGTCGAGGCTGGCGACGGCTGAAGCCAGCTGGGACGCGTCTTGCAGATCGATTCCGCGTGCGAGTCCGACAGCAGCAACGATGCGATAGAGCGCACCCGAGTCGAGCAGGTGCCATCCGAGTCGTTTGGCGATCAACGCCGCGAGCGTGCCTTTACCTGAACCACTGGTTCCGTCGACAGTGATCACAGGAACCACCGACGCACCGCTCACGGAAGTTTCCTGCGGCGAACGGCGGCTTCGGCCAGCAGCCGCAGACCCGTAGGCTCATCAGACGATTCGAGCGCGGTCCGAAGCGCCTGCACATCACCTTCAAACTTATCGAGCGCGGCGAGCAGCGGCGCTCGGTTGAGTTCAAAGATTTTCCACCAGAGTTCAGCACTGGACGCGGCAATGCGGCTGAAGTCCTTGAAGCCACCGCCAGAAAAACGCAGCTCGTCGTCCGCAATGCCGTGCATAAAGGCAAACGCCAGAAGATGTGGCAGGTGACTGGTACGCGCGAGGATGCGGTCGTGTTCCCACACCTCCATCGTGTGCAGCACCGCGCCGAGATCTGCCCAAAAAACTTGGGCTCTGGCGATGGCTGCCACGTCGGTTTCTTCAACCGGCGTCAGTACCAGCAACCGACCACGGAAAAGGTCTTCCGGGGCATTGGCTGGACCATGTTTCTCCGATCCGGCGAGAGGATGACACGGCACAAAACGCGGTGGGAGTTTGCCAGCCTCCGCGCGTACGGAGTCAACGATGGGGCCTTTGACGCTGCCGACGTCGATCACCACGCCGGAATGATCTCGCAACCGGATCACCCAGTCGGCAATGATCTCGCTCGGTGTCGCGATGACGATGATATCTGCATCTGCAGGCACAGCTGCCGCTAAGCGGTGAACCAACCCGAGCTTGAGCGCTGCCTCGCCATGAGCCGGATTGTTATCGACTCCGACCACTTCACCGACGGATGCGAGCTTACGTGCTGCGCGTGCAACGGCACCGCCGATCATGCCGGTGCCGATGACGGTGATCTTCATCGTGACAGTTCTTGACGCAGGCTATCGAGCACCCGCTGGTTCTGTTCAGGTAAACCGATAGTGATTCGTAGGTGATTTGGTAAGCCGTACTCTGCAATCGGGCGAACAATCACCCCTTTTCGGAGTAGCGCTTCGTACACCGGTCGTGCCGGGCGTCCGACATCGACAGCGACAAAGTTCCCAACGGATGGAATCATGTTCAATCGAAGTTCTGCGAGCCCTTGTGTGAACATCGCCATGCCAACATTGTTCAACCTGCGTGACTCGAGCACAAATTCGTCATCGCCAAGCGCAGCTTCTGCAGCCGCCAACGCCATAGAATTCACATTGAAAGGCATCCGAATCCGATTCATCAAATCAGCAAACTCAGGTGTGCTGATTGCATATCCGACACGCAAGGATGCCAGTCCATAGATTTTGGAGAAGGTCCGGGTCACAACCAAGTTTGGGTATCGTCCGATGAGCGATAGAGCATCGGGGAAATCGGTGTGTTCCACATACTCTGTGTACGCCGCATCCAGAACCACCCAAACACTTCTTGGAATCGATTCAAGGAACCGAGTGAGTACGTCCCGCGTAACCCACGTCCCCGTCGGGTTGTTGGGATTGGCGATGAACACCATTCGAGTATTCGACGTAGCAGCGGCAAGAAATCCGTCAAGATCTGAGCCAAATCCCTTAGCAGGCACCTCCACCAGCTTGGCGCCCGCTGCAACCGTTACGAGTCGGTACACAACGAACGCGTGTTCGGAAACTATCACTTCAGAGCCGGGTTCAAGCACGACTCGCGCCGCCAGTTCGAGCACGTCATTCGAGCCATTACCTAACGTAATCGATGCCGCGTCCACGCCTAACTTCTCTGAAATCACCCGCTTCAGGCGAAATCCGGAGCCGTCCGGGTATAGTGACAAGCTTTCAAAAGTATTTCGCAATGCGGACCGTACGTGCTCTCCCGGTCCTCGCGGGTTTTCGTTGCTGGCGAGTTTGATGATGTCGCTGATGCCGAGTTCTCGTGCGAGCTCATCGATGGGCTTACCTGGTTGATAAGGACTCAAACTCGCAATGGATGCGTTGATATTCGAAGTGGTCACAATCTCGCCTGTGGGTAGGAACCAAGGACACGTACCGACATCGCCACGCTGCGTACCGCATTCAACGCGGCGTCGACGGGCGTATCCGTCTCATGCCCATCAAAATCGATAAAGAAGACATAGGACCAGTTGCCGTCACGGGCAGGGCGTGTCTCGATGCGCGTGAGGCTGATGCCGTGTTTCTGCAACGGTTCAAGCACGCGGAACAACGCTCCGGGCTCATTGCGTGTTGAAACCAGAATGGAGGTCTTGTCAGTACCACTCGGCCCGACATTCTGCTGACCGATCACCAAAAACCGCGTTTTGTTGTCAGGGCGGTCTTCGATGTTGCGGGCGACGATCTTAAGCCCATAGAGCTCGGCAGCCTGTTCGCCGGCAACTGCAGCTTTACCCTTTCGTTCTGCAACCAGCCGTGCTGCCTCGCCGTTACTCGACACCACAGTGCGAGGGATCCCGGGGTGATGTTGATCGAGCCACGAGCGGCATTGGGCGAGGGATTGCGCATGACTCAGGATTTCATCGAACCCATCTTCGTCGGGGCGTTGCATCAGGCATTGATGAATCGGCAGCTCCACTTCTGCGCAGATCCGCAGGGTTGAACTCACGAAACAATCGAGTGTGTGATTGACCATGCCTTCAGTGGAGTTTTCCACCGGCACCACGCCATAGTTCACTGCGCCGGATTCCACCTCACGAAACACTTCATCGATGGACGACAGTGGACGAATGCGCGCGAAGTGACCGAATTGTTTGGCGGTTGCCGCCTGAGTGTAGGTTCCTGCGGGGCCGAGATAGGCCACCGTGACGGGTTGCTCGAGATTCAAACAACACGAGAGAATCTCGCGATAGAGGTGCGCAAGATCTGCATTCGACAGAGGACCCGTATTGAGTGAAGTCAACTTGTCGAGAATCTGTGCAACACGCTCAGGTCGATAGAAGTGTGCCGCATCACCACTCTTCGCTTGCTTGATGTGACCCACATCGAGCGCGCACTGCGCACGCTCATTAAGCAATGAAATCAGCTGGCGATCGATCTCGTCGATGCGCCGTCGGAGCGGTTCGAGATCGACGTTATCTGTGCTCACGCTCGAACTCGGCCATGTAGCCCACCAGCGCATCCACGGAGTCCTGGCCTACCGCGTTATAGAGGCTGGCGCGCATTCCTCCCACACTGCGGTGCCCTGGCAAATTCATCATCTGTCGCGCTTCAGCGCCCTTGATGAACGCCTTGTCGAGCGCGGCATCCGCCAGAGTGAACGCCACGTTCATCCACGAACGATTTTCTTTCACCACAGGTGATGAGTAGAAATTACTGTTGTCGATGGCGCTGTAGAGGGTTTCTGCCTTGCGCCGATTATTCTCTGCTATGCCGGCAAGTCCACCCTGAGCTTTAAGCCACTTGAAGACGAGACCAGCGAGGTACCACGCGTAGGTGGGTGGTGTATTCGACATGGAGCCGGCTTTGGCGTGCACCTGGTAGTCGAGCATGCTCGGGATGTCCTTGCGCGCCTTGCCGAGCAGGTCTTTGTGCACGATCACCAGCACGAGGCCTGCCGGACCAATGTTCTTCTGCGCGCCGGCATAGATCAGGCCGAATTGCCGTACATCGGTTGGCCTCCATGCGATGTCACTCGACATGTCAGCGACGACCGGGACGGTGCCGAACGACGGGAACACGGCACCCGGCGCGGTGGCGTACTGCACACCGTCGATGGTCTCGTTGGTCGTCAGGTGCAGG
>SYFY01000047.1 GCA_005799745.1 Gammaproteobacteria bacterium | reverse complement strand
CGCTGGTCGAATACGGTTTCCGATTGCCATCTGCACTCGACAATCGGCCGCTCCGCTTCGACGAGTGGGAGCAGCTCGCGCCGCAGGCGATTTTCGTTAGTGCGACTCCGGGTCCGTATGAAGGTCGGCACGCAGGACAGGTTGTGGAGCAAGTCGTGCGTCCTACCGGTCTAGTCGATCCACAAGTGATTATCCGTCCGGCGACTTCGCAGGTTGCAGATTTGCTCGGTCAAATCCGCAAAACGGTGGCCTTAGGGGATCGCGTTTTGGTGACCACGCTGACCAAGCGCATGGCCGAAGACCTGACAGATTTTCTCGACGATCACGGTGTCCGCGTACGTTATCTCCACTCCGACATTGAAACCGTTGAGCGTATGGAAATCATTCGCGACCTGCGGCGGGGTGTGTTTGATGTACTGGTCGGGATCAATCTGCTGCGTGAAGGGCTCGACATGCCCGAGGTTTCTCTCGTTGCCATTCTCGATGCCGACAAAGAAGGATTCCTTCGCTCCGAAGGTTCACTGATTCAGACGATCGGTCGTGCGGCTCGTAATCTTCGCGGTCATGCGATTCTTTATGCCGATCAGATGACAGGTTCCATGCAACGGGCCATCGCTGAAACGGACCGTCGAAGAACCAAGCAAGTGGCCCACAACGTCGCCCATGACATCACTCCGCAATCCGTTCTCAAGGACATTGCCGATGTCATGGAGGGCGCGCGCGCTCCAGCGGCTGGGGCGAGTAAAGGCAGAACGACCGCGCCGATGCCGCGTGGTCGTAAGACAGGCGCTGAGCGCTTGCCAGATGATCCGGTTGCACTGGGTAAATTGATCAGCCGTCTCGAACAGGAAATGCTTGAACACGCGAGGAACCTCGAGTTTGAAGAAGCCGCAGCGCTGCGAGATCGGATTGCACAGATCCGTCGCGAATCGCTGTTGTCGTGAATCGAGGCCTCACTTTGGCCAGTAACGCGCTCTTACTTCCTTGCGTTGTACCTTGCCTGCGTCAGAACGGGGAATCGTGTCGGCGAAGTCAATACTGCGTGGACACTTAAAGCCTGCCATACGATCCTTCGCCCACTGCAGCAAGTCGTCAGCGAGTTCGATGGATGCCGCGTGTCCTGGTTTGAGACTGACCACCGACTTCACTTCCTCGCCCCACTCAGGATTCGGAACGCCCACCGTGCACACGTCCTGGACCGCAGGGTGTTTCAGTAACTCGTTGTCGACCTCGACGGGATAGATGTTCACGCCGCCAGCGATGATGAGTTCCGCAGTGCGGCCCGTAAGGAAGAGATAGCCGTCCTCGTCGAAATAACCCATGTCGCCCAACGTAAAGTGGTCCCCGCGATAGGAGCGTCCGGTTTTGTCCGAGTCTTTGTAGTACTCAAAGCGACCTTTCACCGGTGCCTTCATGTAGATCGTACCGACGGTTCCCACTGGTACTGGATTGCCGTCGTCATCGAGAATGCGGTTATCGAATTCAGGGCCCGGTTTGCCGACTGTTCCAGGCTTCATGAGCCACTCTTCACTGCCAACGAGGAAACCGCCACCGCCTTCAGTGGCTGCGTAGTATTCCCAGATGATCGGACCAAACCACTCGATCATTGAGCGCTTGACGTGTACAGGGCAGGGTGCGGCGCCGTGGATAACACGACGGAGAGAGGAGAGGTCGTACCGGTTGCGAACTTCATCCTGGAGCTGCAACAGCCGGTGGAACATGGTAGCCACCATATGGGTGTGCGTGATCTTGTAGGTGCTGATGAGCTTGAGCGTTTCTTCGGCGTCCCATTTGTCCATCATCACGATCCCAACACCTGAGCTGAGGGGTGTGACGATGTCGATCTGTAAAGGTGCGGCGTGGTAGCCGGGTCCAGTGACGAGGGTGCGATCCTTTCCTGCTTGATAGCCTGAAACGGTGTCTGGTCCTTGCGGGACATCGGGCACGCGGTCTTTGCGATAAACACCTTTAGGGCGCCCGGTCGTGCCGGAGGTATACAACATGCGGCTGCCAGCCTCAGGGTCAGGGATGTTGCCGCCACTGTGTTCATCAATGACTTCTTGGTAGTCCTCGAAACCCGCCATGGAACCACCAAGACTCAGTGCCAATCTCACCTTCGGCGCAGCGCGAAGGGCTTCCTCTGGTGCGGAACCCAGCGTTGCGTCTGCAACGAACACTTTTGCTTCGCAGTTATCGACGATGTAGGCGATCTCTTCTGCTTTGAGATGGAAGTTGATCGGCGTGAAGCGAATTCCAGCGCGCATAGTCGCAGCGAGTGTTTCGACGAACTCGGGGCGGTTGCGAGCCACGATGGCGACTGAGTCTCCCGCTTCGAGGCCGGCCTCGCGAAATGCACGCACTAGACGATTGGCATTGGCGTTGAGGGCTTTCCAGGTCCGATCACCAAACCGAGTCGTTACCGCAGAAACGTCCGGGAACTGTTCGGCATGAAACGCGATCAGCATGCCGGTGGCGATGGCGTCATCCAGGGTCATCTGGAGTGTCATGGTGTGCTCCTTTGGCTGCGATCTGTATAGGGAGAGCCTATATAAGGAGCACCTGTATAAGGAGATTCCGGGCAGCATTCAAGCCGCAACGAAGACTATCGTGAAGCAGAGGCGGCGATTCCTATGTGCGGAGCGCTGTTGCCGTCGGGTGGGCGGTGATTACGGATACAGTGCCATCATCAACGCGAGGTATGTCGATAAGCGGCACGTCGATAAGCGGAAGGTCGAGGCGAACGCCGTGGTGATTAACAAGCCAATGCACGAAACTCACCGCATCGATGGATGCTGAGGCGTCCGGCGGGGGATAACAGTGCGTAGGAACGTCATGATCGCAGAGAGTCGCATCGAGAGGGGGGCGCCGTCGGCAGGCCCATTGAGGCGCTGCATGATTTCATGATGTTTAGGATCAGTGCGACGAAACGCGGCGAGCAGCTCATCTGTGCCGATGAGATTCACGCTGTCTTCCTGATATTCAGTTCGTCCGTAAGGCAAAGGTAACACCGGCTTAATTGGGTTGCCCAGCGGTTCAGGCTGTTTTCACCAGCCGGTGATGAACTATATTCTGAATCTACGTTGTCGACTCGGCTGCTCGCCAGCGGAGGTGACAGCTGAGGCTCATGGTGTATGATGCCGCCCTTGATTTTCGGCACTAGGCGCGTAGCTCAGTTGGTTAGAGCGCTACCTTGACATGGTAGAGGTCACCGGTTCGAATCCGGTCGTGCCTACCAGAATCTGCAGTTATCCCATCTACTATTGATCGTTTGGACATCAACCTTGGTGACGGCTCTCATGGAGTGTGGGTTGTCACCGCCTCACTCACGTCCCCTTGTGCAGCCGTCCCGCTCTCCAGTTCGCGCACTCGAGCCAGCATGTCGGTGATTCCCTCGATAACGATCTCCGGTTGTTCAAGCTGAATAACGTGCCCACTCTGTTCCGCCACGATCCGTTCACCGCGACGCGACAGGTGGGTGAGTTCAGTCTGCAACGTCTCCCACACTTCTTTGAATGCCTGGGCGTCTTCGAGAGTTATACCGAGGGCCTCGTTTGCGGCGGGTGGTTTCCCCTGCGAAATCACCAGCAACGGCAGGTCACCGAGTGACCGTGGTTGCAGGTTGCGCTTGAGGTCTGCCGTAAACGATTTGGATTCGGCGGCGACGGCGGCGCAGCTACCGGTCTTGTAATACATCGCCTTGAATAAAGCAGCGTGTTCTGCGGGCAGTTGGGCCAACAGATCGTCCAGGGCGTGCATGAGGCGGATGAAGCCGAGGGGTTGCAGCACGCTGCACACTGCCAGGAGTGTCTCCAGACGTTCGACCTCACCACTCGGTGGCAGCCGGGCAATCTGCTGTTCGTGGGATGAATCCACGAGCACCATGGCTGTCACGTTTTCCGGAAAGCGTGCGGTGTACTCGCGCACATAAACCCCGCCCGCTGACATGCCGACGATGATGATCGGTCCGCTGATCGCACCTGCCTGCAACAGGTTGTGCAGACGCAGCGCGACACCTTCGACATGCGGGTCGAAGTCACCGTCGCCGCTCCAGTCCATTCGGGGTCGATCGTAGGCACAGGTGCGTGTGATGGCCGCGAGCCGGTCGTGTACGAAAAGCCACGTGGATGATCCAGACATCAGACCGGCCTCGAGTACGACGGCAGGTTCGCCTTCACCCCGACAATCCAGATGCATCGGGATGCCTTCAACGTCGAATATTTTTCCAGGCGGAGGAAAGGCTGTCCGATCTGTCGCTGCTGCCTGCCTCTCGTAAAGAAAGCCCGCAGCGGCTGCGAGGAGAAACACAGACAGCGTGACGATCAGAACTTTGCGCATGGCGAATCTGTCATCGGTGCGAAGATCCCGGTGTGGGAATCACGGTGGTAGCCATGTTCTCCGGTTCAACACCGAGTGTGATGAGTACCTTGGACATGCCGAGAAAAAGACCAATGCCCATGGCGAGCTCTGCCTGTTCGGCTGCACTGAAGCGGGCATCCAGCTCCCGTCGCACATCCTCCGCGAGTGGCTGTGGCATACCGATCAGGGCGTCGGTGAGTTTCAGTGCAGCAACTTCGCGTGCAGGGAGCGCCTTCGCGTAGCCGTCAGTGATGAGCGCGGCTCGCGCTTCCGTCAGCCCCGCCTCACGGGCGGAGTCAAATCGTACGTTGCGTCAGTAGCCGCAGTCCGTAATGCGGGCGTTACGCAGGCGCGTGGTTTCCTTCAGGTCCGGTGGTAACACGCCCCGTTGCCAATACTCGGCATAGAGATCGAAAAACGCAGCCGCAGTCTTGCCGATGTAGCCGAGATAACTGCCGAAGTCGGCGCTGGTATTCGGAGGTGGATTCAGTCGTGGTGTCGTGGACATACGTCTTGATTCCCGGTTCGATCAGTTTGGAACGTTTGAACTCATAACCAAATGCCAGCGGCAACGCACATCAAAAAATGCCACGGCTGTCAGCAAAGCCACCGCGGCTGCTGAGCCATAACCGGCCTCGATGGCTTGCACTTCGGCATCGGCGATGTCGTCATGCTGGAACGGAAACTTCTCAGCGACGTGGAGTGCAGCCTGCTCACAATGATCGAAGGCTGAAAAATCACCACGACGGAGCGCGTCGAGCTCCACATCTGATACAAATACATCCACAGTGCGGAAGCTCCATTCCGCAGAACAGTCGTGAATCGACGCGATGCGCAGGCGACAGATTTCAAGCACACGCCGGCTGATCTGGCCGGATGTCCACATCGAGTCATAAAACGTCTGGAACCGTGACCATAACTCGGGCCGGGCGCCAAAGATTGGCTGCAGCAATGCAGCCACGTTGGCAATCGAGGTTGGAGGAGTGCTCGCGGTAGGTTTGTCCATGACGGTAGGATACACGCCGAGACCAAATGCCAAAACAAAGGGAAAAAACAGGGAGCACTACGCCGATGTCAGACCCACTCAAGGTATTCGCGCCCGACCTCTTCAAGGGTAGAACCGTGCTCGTTACTGGGGGTGGC
The DNA here is from genome assembly GCA_005799745.1 of Gammaproteobacteria bacterium. Taxonomy (GTDB): domain Bacteria; phylum Pseudomonadota; class Gammaproteobacteria; order Pseudomonadales; family Azotimanducaceae; genus SYFY01. Next base: position 4,445 of record SYFY01000047.1, on the reverse strand, counting down.
CGCGGCATCGGGCGGGAAATCGCGTTGGCCTTCGCCCGTTTGGGAGCGGATTGCGTCATTGCCAGCCGCAACCCGGAAAACCTTGAGCCCACGGAGCGTGACATCAAGGCGCTCGGTCGCCGATGTCTTGCACGGCCCACCAACATCCGCGATACCGCCTCCGTGGACGCGCTTGTCAACGCGGCCCTTGGCGAGTTCGGTCACATCGACTATCTGATCAACAACGCGGGTGGGCAGTTTCCGGCAAGACCCCAGGACATTACTGACAACGGCTGGCGTGCGGTTATCGACCTCAACCTCAATGGCACGTGGAACGTCATCAGCCGCGTCGGCAAACACATGCTGGAGCGTAGTTTCGGCAGCATCGTGAACATCGTGCATGTGTACTCCTACGCACGAGGTGCGCCGGACTTCGCGCATTCCGGTGCGGCACGAGCAGGTGTTGTGAACCTCACCAAATCGCTGGCGTATCACTGGGCAAGGCACGGCATCACCGTGAATGCCATCGCTCCCGGAACGATTTCAACAGCCGGTGTACGTGAGGAGGAATTCGCAGCCTCTGACAAGCCTGACATCGAAGCGCAGATCGTGCGGGAAATTCCGGCGCAACGTCTCGGCGAAGTGGGTGAGACCGCGGCGATGTGTGTTTACCTCTGTTCGGATGCGGCCCGCTACATCAACGGTGCCGATCTGGTAGTTGATGGCGGGATTTCACTCGGCAACTGGATACCGATTCACGATCCAGTCTAAGGCTTCATCGTGTGCGACAACGGTTGATGAACATGCGGAGGCCATCGATAACGTGTCCTCCTACCATGCCTAATGCGTCGTGGAGCAGAGAAAGGCTCACTCTTCCACAGCGGCAGACTGTTTCTTTTCCGCCACAACCTTCAGTTCGCCATCCTTCCCAGACTTGGGGTGATACTCACCGAACGGCATGGTGACGAGGACCTGGCTGTGCACTTGACCCGCAACATCAATGTAGCGCGTCAACGCCGCAGTAATTGCGGCAGCGATCGCATTGGCGATGACATCCGCTAGGGGGTTTCCGCTAGTCGAACTCTGGCTTGGTTGGACAACCAGCCGGCCCTGATACGACCACAACACCTCAGACGTATGAGTCGACAAAAGCAGGTACTCCATATCGACTGTGACATTTGAAGAGATGACGTAGAAGTTCTTGTCCCAACTGTTGATGGTGATGAACAACACGGCATCTGCGCCGAAAGTGTCCAGGAACGTTTTCGGGGGTAGCCCTTTGATTTGTGCGCCATCGACAATCCCTTCGTCCCGAAAAATATCAGCCACAACAGAGATGGGGATGACGTAGTAACCGCTGTCAGCAAACGGCTTGGTAACCGTCACGTTCAGGTAATCACTTGCATCCGCGGCAGTGCTTTTGTTGATAGCCGGAACGACCACAATCGATTTCGGTTTTTCGCTCCCATACATGCGCGGAAACGATTCCTGTTTACTTTTTAAGGGTACACAACCAGAGGCCAGTAGCATCACCAAGATCGCAACGAGTAGGTTTGGTGTTGTGGTTTGATCGAGATTGAAACCCACTACTGATTCCCTTCTGGCGAAAGGTTAGCCGCCTTGTCTGGTGAAGCTCTGATGGCCATCAAACGTTCCAGGAAAACACGGGATTCTGGGTAAGTCTGAATCTCGAGCGCGTATTGTCGGTTGGTTTCTTCTTGATCTCCTAGACGCTGGAAGGTGTAGCCGAGCTCAGCGTAAATCCCTGGCGGAACTTTGAGGTTTTTTTCTTTCGACACTTCCACGATCCGCTGCAATTCAGCCGCATGCTTTTTCAGGTTTTCCTCGGACCGATCGCTCACCAGAGGGTAGAGGGTCTCGGAGTACTTTCCCCAGTAATACCCTGCGGGCGAAACGGTCGAACAGCCGGCCAGACCAGACCAAAGCAGGCCAAGGCCGATGCACACTAGGAAAATCCTCATTGGTGCACTTTCAATTCCCTTGATTGACCATCACTGAAATACAGCTTGCGCTCCAAGATGACCTTGGAATCGCGCTGGACCGTTAAATGGTGATTGCCCTGAGTCACCCGAATGGCCACGTGTTGCAGTCTTTCCTTTTCAGGATCCTTGGCCCCGCCGACCGGGAGTGGGGTACCAGTTTGTCCTTGTCGATCAAAGTTCTCGTCCCGGCGATGGAAACTTCGAGCCCGACCAGTTCTGAACCATAAAGATGCAGCACCGTTTCGGTTTCGATACCAGATTGGCTTTCCTGACGACCACCACAAGCTGCGAGCACTGTGGCTAAAAAAATCCATAGCAGCGCTTTCATACAAAAGGCCTCACTTATCGGAGAGGTAGTACTGATCAAGCGATTCGCTGATTGAACCTTCCGTGACAGTCAGAAAGGCGAGTTCCGAGAACTCATCTTCGCCGTGCACGGAGTGGACGACCAGTGTTCCGATTCTGCTGCCGGGAAGTTCAAGCACCCCTCCCGTCAGAGGATTCGTTATGGATTTTCCCTTCCGGTAGGCATAGAGGGTCGTGCCCGGCTGGATACCCTGACGGCTGCCACCTGGCATCAGGTAGAAATCGCCTTCCCGAGCGACGAGATACGATCTCCAAGGGTTGTCGGTCATTTTCTCAACCAGCACGCTGACTAGCTGGGATATCGCTTCGGATATCGCCTTGTCGTCGAGGCTCTGATCAAATCCTGCGCTGGAACCGACACCTAACGTTCGCTTGGTTTGGGATGAAGCCTCTCCAGCTCCTTCTGCTGCGTGAACGATTCTCCCCGTTGGTACCTCAACGATGCGAACGTTTACTTTGGCGTATGCCCGTTGGGTCTTGGCCCTTTGGAAAACTCCACTTTGACTTTCGGTGGATCGCCCAAACTCGCTTACAGATCCGACGATGAGATAGTCGACCGCGACGCCCTTCGCCTTGAGTCCGGCGACTACCTGTTCGGCGGATACCTCATCAAGGTCCTGCCGTTCGAACATCAGAAACTTCTGGGTGAGCGCCAACCGTGCGCCAAGAATGTCGGCTGCTTGTTTTCCGAGTTTGTCGCCAGACTTGCCTACAAAAAAAGATGTGTCTGCCTTTGTTTCATTTGAAAAACGGGCAATCGCGACCTTTCGTTTAAGGCTCGGCGCAGCTGCGTCTTCAGCAACCGCTGCAGTCAGATTGGCAAAGGGCGAGAGAAAGATAGCGACGACGAGTAAGAGGTTTAAGAACTTTCGCTGTCGCCACCATGTCGAGTGATCGGCATAGGACAGCTCAAGTGGATCTAAAGCGGGCATAACCAGCCTCCGAACAAAGAGTTCCATTCATCGGGTGGCCCGATACAATCGACGGCTCTGCAATCAACATCTGAGCGCCAGCGATCAATCTCGGTCACACACATCTCGTCTAGTGGGGACAGTTTGGAGATTCTGTCCGCTAGACTCTGAACCGAGAACAAAGGAGTCATTGCGCGAGTTCCAGTCCGCTCATCACCTTCGAAGCGGTCGTGACACGGCATCGAGAGGAGCAAGAAGGAGGCGAGGATGAGAAATCATCGCTCCAGTTGGGTCACTGAATCTCTAGCCAATGTCGTCGCCAACTCTCGACAATGCGCTCGACTTGGCGTTCGAGTACACCCTCAGGCGGCGATTCAAAAAACAGCAGACCCGGAGTCAAGCTCACGTGTTCGAGTGCTCCGCGGAGTTCGAGACCTGCTTGAGTGAGTGCTTCTTGGGGGAAAGGCTTGCTTCCTTGAGCGAAAACTGCGCTGATCGCGGTTTCGAAATCCTTGAGCAAGATGGCGTTGCCATGGCTCTCGAGCCGCTCGCGAAATCCGGTACCGTTTTCGCGATCCGCGATGACGGCGCGCAAGAGCCCGAGAACCACTGGGTCGGATAACAGGCGCGCATAACGCAGCGCCAGCCCCTTCAGGCCGTCGTCGGGGCCGGTCGCTGTTTCGGTTTGTACGGTGAACGCGGCAACGAGTTCGTCGACGACACAGGCGAACACATCTTCCTTCGCGACGAAGTGACGATAAAGTGTCGCCGTGGAGACGCCGGCTGCGGCCGCCAGCGTCGCCATGGAAACCGCGCCGAGACCCTGACTTCCAAATAGCGCGCGGGCTGCATCAAGAATCGCGCGACGCTTCTGCGTCGCACGTTCTTCCCGGAAAGCCGCGAGTGTCACGCTCTTCGCATCACTTGGGATGGACGACAACAGGCAGCTTGGTATAGCCACGAACAAACGTCGAAAGAACTCGTTCAGGTTCACCAACCACTTCGACTCTGTGAAAGCGCTGCATGATTTCTTCCCAGAGAATCCGCAGTTGCATTTCACCAAGCCGGTTACCCATACAGCGGTGGATGCCAAAACCAAAAGACAGGTGCCTGCGTGCGTTTTCCCGGTCGATGATGAGTTTGTGTGCGTCGGGGAACACGGATTCATCACGGTTGCCGGAGACGT
>SYFY01000046.1 GCA_005799745.1 Gammaproteobacteria bacterium | reverse complement strand
TGGCCCGGTGCTCACAACGCTGAAGTTCAGCGATGAAGCGGATGCACTAACCAAGGCAAATGGTATCGCCTACGGTCTCGCGGCCTATCTCTGGACGGGTGATGTAGGGCGAGTCATGCGTATGACACGAGAGCTCGACGCCGGCATGGTCTGGGTGAACTCGGAAAACAACCGCCATCTGCCGACGCCATTTGGTGGCATGAAGGCGAGTGGTATCGGGCGTAATGGGGGTGATTTCAGTTTCGACTTCTACATGGAAACCAAGAATGTCTGTATCGCATTGGATTCTCATGCGGTGCCAACACTGGGCAAGGCATGAGCCTCTATCAGCTGCAGAAGTTCCTATATCAACTCAATCGTGAGGAGGCGGTGCGTTCGCTCTACAAAGAACAACCCGCGAGGGTTTTAGGTCGATACGAGTTGACCGAAGAAGAGCGTGGCGCCATCGACCGTGGCGACGTGGGGCTTTTGTATGTGCTCGGTGTGAACAGTCAAATTCTCATGCACTTCGCCGGATGGCTCGGCATTCCGTGGTTCGACTATATCGAACAGATGCGTGAAGGGGTGCGTAAATATGGTCCTGTACGTGCCGGGGTCTATGCGATGACGGGTGCCGGCGAGCGCTTCGCGGCGGAGGATCAACAACAATGACCCTTTGTTATGCCGGTATCGTCACACATGCACCCGGGATAACGGGGCGTGCGGACCTGGTACAGAATACGACAGTGCGCGATGCGCTTTATGCTGCATTTCAGAATCAGCAACGTGAGATCGAAGCCACGCAGCCCGATGTGCTGCTACTGATTGCTGCAGAACACTTCGCCAACTTCTTTATGAACAACATGCCGGCGTTTTGCATCGGTACGGGCGAAACCCACAGCGGCCCGATCGAAGACCCGGCATGGTTGAAGATCCCGGTGCGCCAGAACTCGCCGGTCGGATTGTTCGTTCGATCATGCAAACCGTCGATGTCGCCTATGCGGAAGAGTAGCAGTGTGATCATGGCCTGATGGTGCCGTTGCACTTTCTCGACCCTGACAATCGTTATCTGTTGATTCCGGTGAACATTAATTGCCAAGGTCCGCCACTCGCCCCACTGCATCGTGTGTGGGCATTGGGTGAAGCGATTCGTCAGGCCGTTGACGCGGTGCCGGAGCGAATCGCAGTGCTCGGTACCGGCGGCATTTCCCATTGGCCCGCTACTCCTGATTCGGGAAAGATCAACGAAGTGTGGGATCGGGCGTTTCTGGATCGATTGTTTCGCCAGGATAAAAATGCGCTGCTGTCTTACAGGGACGAAGCGACTTATCGCGATGCAGGGCAAGGCGGGTTTGAAATCAGGACGTTGATTGCGGCGGCGGCGGTCGCAGCCAGACCCGGTGAACTGCAGTTTTATTCGGCGGAGTTGCCGATCTTTGCAGTGGGTTGTGCGCTCGGCCGGTTCCAGATTTGAAGGCCGTCTTTAGTGTCTCGGGAGGTGACAATGAGCCGCGTTGAGGTCACACGAATCTCGGCCTATGGTCTCGTATGTGATGTCGACCGAATTCTGCTCTGCCGATTTTCCGAAGGCATATTCAGCGCGGGTATGTGGACGCTGCCAGGTGGTGGTATCGAGTTTGGTGAATATCCCGAAGAAGCAATGGTGCGGGAGGTCGAAGAAGAAACGGGTCTACGTGTCATGCCAATGGGATTTGCGGGCATAAGTTCGTTTCGGCACGACACGGATGTGCGCGCGTTTCACGGCATACGTGTGATCTATCACGCTACGTTGTTGGGCGGCGAATTGCGTCATGAAGTCGCTGGCAGCACGGACCGATGTGAGTGGCATCGACTCGACTCGCTGGATCGAATTGACGTCGTAGAGTTGGTTGATTTTGTGTTGCCTCTGTTGCCTCTGCTGCGACAGCGGTGAGTGTGGTTGCGCTGTATGAAGCCGCCGAGTACCAGGCGGAGGTACACCTTGTTTTCGAGCGCGTCGCCCGCGAACTCTCAGGCTTGTTGCCTTCGGCTCGAATTGAGCATGTAGGTGCATCGTCGATACCCGGGGCGATCTCCAAAGGTGATCTGGATATCTGTGTAGTGGTTGCACCGCCTACTCACTCCGCGGCGACAATGGTCCTTGAAGCGAATCGATATGTGATCAAATCGGATACACATCGCGATGACGCGTTGTGCATGCTGATTGCGCCTAACGGCGAAATGGACGTTGCAATTCAGCTGATCGCAGAAGGGTCGAAGTACGAGATTTTTATGAGGTTTCGGGATGCGCTGCGCGAAAGCCCGAAGCTGGTGGATCAATACAATCAGCGGAAGCGCTCGTTAGCATCGGCGAGCCCGGAACGCTACCGCGATGAGAAATCCATGTTTATCGAATCAGTCATCCACGGGTTGCACCGTAGCTCGTAACCAACAAACCGCCCGCACATAGCACCCCGATCATGGCTGACAAGATGGGAGTGGTGAATCCCATGCCCATCCACAACATCAACGCCGCCGTCAGACAACCCGCTGAACACCCGATATCCCAACCCCCTTCCGTGGCGATGGAGAAACGCAGCGGACATCCTGAAGCCTTGGCTATGGTGTAGATTCGAGTCATCAGAGTCGGAGCGGTGAGGGCGACGGCTAACGTGCCGAGTCCGTTGGCGATTACGGCACCACCGGCTGCGTTGTACGTGGAGGCCTGAATACAGACGGCGAGAGCAGCTGCACAGAAAGCGAAAAAGACGGAGCGCTTGCCATGTCCGAGATCGATCATCTTGCCGATTCCAAGACTCATCGCTGCGCTCGCAAGCCCGGCCAACGCCATGGCGCCACCAAAGTTCTGAAACTTCTCACCGAGCGTGATTAAGAGAGAGAGTTGCCAAACGTGGAAGAAACTTGCGGCAAACCATCCATCGGCGGCGCACAAGGCACCGCCAAAAAGCAGGTCACGACGATTGCCATGGAATTCGCTTTCGATGCGTACATCCTTGGCGCCGATGATCGGTAACGCCGCGCAGATCTGCACGATTGCAATCCCGTAGAACGCGAGGTGTGGTCCCGCCGTTGCGATGGCGAGTCCACCGAGAACCGGAGCAACGATGCCTACGAGTGCGATGATTGCTTCACGTCCGCCGACTTGTTCACGGCGGACTTCTTCATCACCGAGTGCGGCGTAATAGGCGTGGTAACACGTCCAATAGAAGACACTGCCAATGGAGGTCAGTGCGATGAACCAGAGCAGCATGTGATCAGGGCCACTGATATGCGGCAACATCACATAGGTGATCGCTTCCATCACTGTGCCGAGGATCAGGATGTTGCGTACGCCAATGCGCTTGGCGAGTGGCAACACCAGCGGACGAATCAGGAATCGCGCAGCGTTGATACCAGCGAGCGTGCACAACACGAGTGGCGGTGACACGCCCGCCTTCAACATGAAGACGAACACAAAGACACCGCCAGCGAATTGCGCCAGTGCCGCGATAGCGACGTGGAGCTTACCTGAATCGTGTGGTCAATCACCTCTTTCACGGACGTGCAATCGTGCTGGCCAGCCAGCCAGCCAGCCAGCCTGGATGGAGAATCTCATGCAGCAACTGTCGCTGATCCTCAAGTTGATCGCCCCGGTGTTCATCGTGGTTGCAGCGATTCACCTCGTCTTTGGCGTAGATGCTGAAGCGGTGCTGGGTGCATCCGTGTCTGCAGACGTTTCGTCGGAGCCTTCACTCAGCAGCCAAAACCGCTTCTACGGCGTTGCCTTCGCCTTGTATGGCGTTGTGCTCTATCTCGCCGCGCGGGACTTGCGCACGTTTGGCGCATTCTTCAGAGCCACGATGTGGGTATTCCTGCTTGCTGGAGTCGCACGATTCGTCGCCTGGTCTCAATACGGCGCACCGGCACCGCTCGTGGTGAGCTTGTTAATTCTGGAACTGCTCATGCCACCCGTGCTGCTCGTCTGACATTCGCGCGCACTGAAGCGCGCCTGATTGAGTGCGTTGACGCAGACGCCCCAGCCAGCCACAGTTCCCTCATAAAGAGGGAGATAAGAATCTGAGATGTCCACTAATACAGCCGCCAATACCGCCCCCAATACAGCGATAGTGCTTGCTCGCCGACCAACAGGTCAGCTTCGTGTTGATGATTTCCGCAAAGTTGATCTGCCCATGCCGACGATCAGTGACGGCGAAATGCTCGTTGAACATCGTCTCTTTTCCATGGATGCAGGATTTCGCAACTGGATGAATGAAGGCAGCGGTGACGGTTACCTGGCCGCGATGGCGCTCGGTGAGCCAGTGATGAGCTTGACACTCGGTACAGTGGTTGCATCGAAGCGGCCCGATTTCGCTGCCGGGGATCAGTTCATGGGGCGCCTCGCGTGGACACGTTTTAGCAAGGCCGGCCCGGACGACTTTGTTACGCGGCTGCCGAAAGATCTTCGATTCCCGCTTTCATATTACGCTGGCGTGCTCGGCGGGACAGGCATGACCGCTTACTTTGGTGTGGAAGACATCGCGCGGCCTCGTGGTGGGGATGTTGCCGTGGTGAGTGCGGCCGCCGGTGCGGTGGGAAACGTTGCCGGCCAGCTCCTTAAAGCGGCCGGAGCCTATGTGATTGGTATCAGCGGCAGTGCAGAAAAGTGCGCGGTACTTGAAAAGGAATTCGGCTTCGATGCCACCATCAACTATCGCCAGGAAGATCTGAATACGGGACTCAAACGTCTGTGTCCGGAGGGTATGGACATCTTCTTCGACAACGTTGGTGGAACAACGCTCAACACAGCGTTACATCACGTTCGGGAGTTCGCGCGAGTGGTGTTATGTGGTTCGGTGTCCACCTATGAATCAGCCGACGGTAAACCGATCCCCGGTCCGGACAATCTCTTCGACATGGTCACCAAGCGTGTGCTGTTGAAGGGCTTTATGTACACCGATGAAGCCGGGCGGTATCCCGAAGCGATGGCAGGGCTTGAAGGCGCGCTCCGCAGCGGCGCGCTGCGCAATGCGGAGTACAAACTCAAGGGGATTGAGTCAGCACCACAAGCGTTCTGCGACATGTTGGCAGGGAAAAACCTTGGGAAAACGTTGGTTGAGCTTTGAAGCTTCTGCCGCAGCGAGCTGGAAGATCTAGATGGTTGAGCCACCGATCGAGCCGCCCATCGAGGTTCGCACGGCACGGCTCGTGCTTCGATTCGCACGAACAGGCGATGGTCCAGCGCTCCACGAGGCCATCGCTGTCCCGCTGAACGAGTTTTTTCCTTGGTTGTCGTTCTCAGCGAAACTCTCTGACGTGGAAACACTGGAGAACGTCTCGCAGCGTGCAGAAACCGCCATCCTTGCCGGTGAGTTTTATGTGTGGCGAGTGTGGGACTCGAACGGGCTGATGATCGGCAGTATTGATGTGCATACGATCAACCGGGCAGTTCCGAGTTGCCACATCGGCTATTGGCTTCGTTCGGATCGAACCGGTCTTGGGTATGCACAGGAGTTTGTCACGGCGGCTATCGACGTTGCATTTGACTGTCTCAAGGTCGAACGCATTGAGGTGCGCTGTGATGAACGAAATGTCCGCTCGTGGCGTTTGGCAGAGCGACTGGGATTTTCCCTTGAAGGTGTGGCGCGCAACAGTGACCGAGATGCAGCGAGTGTACTGAGTAGCGAGAAGGTTAACGCGATATTGCGGGTTAATCGGCGAGGTGGTTGATCTCACGTCGTAGTCGCAAGCCTTCATGGTTGCGGATCACTTCACGAAATCCCATGGACGTATAGAAACCGATTGCGTCGACCCAATCGAGATTGGTTTCTGCCCAAAGGACTGATACCCCTCGGCTCCGGTAAAGGGACTCAACAGCGCTCAGCAGGGCTGTCGACAAACCTTGGCGTCGGTTGGCTTTGCCTACGGATACGCGAACCATCCTTGCTTCGCCGGGGCGTTCGAATAACACCCCCGACGTGGCGACGATCTGACCATCGAATTCGATCACGAAGAAATCTGACGAGTTGTCTTTGAGGTAACTGGCAGCGATGTCGTTGAGGTCGGGATTCAAGTCATATCGGATTTTGCCGAAGTGTTCTTTTAAGCCTTCAAGGATCAGGGTGCGGGCTTGATCCTGGTCTTCGGATCGGAACTGTCGAACGATTTGATGAGTGTTCATTTCTGCTCGGATGCGCGTGCAAATTTCTGGTAGTCGGGCCAGTAGTAGTGTCCGGGTTGAGGCTCTGCAGCGCGTAAGCTCTTTTCGATCGGTGCCTTTTTGAACTAGGGAAAATCATCGAAAGAAAGGGACTTCTCTCCGGTTGCACTGAGCAGGCAGATGCCATGGGTCGAGATGTTTGTGACCTCAACCGCCGAAGTAATTTCTCCACGCGCCGATGATTTCATGTTGATGGTTCTCCACCAATAAACGGAGCTGGCGCAATGGTGACTCAGAATGACCCCGCTTGCTTGCCAGATCAATTTCCGGAGATACCCGGAATTTAGCGTCGCCATATTCAGATGAGACGTGCGTATGCATTCGGGCTTCCTCTCTTGAGAAAAAGAAGAAGCGGTAGGTACCTTCACGAAACAGGGTTGGGTTCATTTCGCTTGCAGGGCGACATCGTCCTTGAGTGTGGAGGCGTTCATCCAAACTGATCTTCTTTGTCGGAAGTTCAATCGGTGGTGGTTCACAGCTTACGGACATCAACGCAGGAGGCTGCAGGAGTCTGGGTTGAGTTGCTGCAAGAAATTGCCGAATCGCTGGTGAGCATAGAAGGCCTGACTCACCTCAACCTCAATCCCGCCATCTGCCGATAAATCGCCGCCAATGTCACCGCAGACACTACGCCTGCCGCTGCCAACGGAATAAAGGGGTCATTAAACTGCGCCACCAATACCCAAGCGAGTAGGGGCACTGCAGCCGCACCAAAATCCATCGCCGTCACGTACTTTGAATAAGCACCCGAGCCGAGTGTACTTGCCGCACCTCCCACACCTGCATGCAAAAGTGTTGTCATCGCGAAAAACAAGACGATGCACGCAACGAAGGGAATCAGCGACGGCGCCGTCGATGCGAAGCCAAGGAGCATCGCGCCTCCGATCAGACAGATGATGGTTGCGCGAAAGAGACCCACTCGATCGAACACAAATCCAAGTACTGGTGCCGCAAGGCTGTCGAGGACATACCGTGTGGCCAACACCGCACCGGTGAGAGTTGCGGCGGGAATGAGATTCGTCACTTCGGTATAGGTCGAGATACTGGCACCAAGCGTGCTCAGGACGAACGTCGGAACCGCGCCGATGGCGCCGCCCAACAGAAGAAGCGCGAAAGGCGCGGAACCCGACGCACTGTCCTAGTGCTTGCGTGGTCCGTTGAAGGCTCGCATGGCGAGCGGTACGCCGAGCAAACTGATGCCCGCCAGAATCAACACTCCGGCGTGAAAGCCCACGCCATCGATCAGTAGAGCTCCCCCGAACAAACCTGTTGCCGAATCGATCCGTGAGACCCCATTGTAGAATCCCATGGCCTGTCCTGCGGCGGTAAACGGAACGTCCTGCATCACCGCGCCGACACCGGAATGACGGATGAACGACCAGGCCAAGCCCCACAGCAGCCGGGCGACCAGGAGTACCGTGAACGAACTTGCTACTGCATACAGCGCGGTGGTGGCCGTGCCGAGGGTTAATGCCGCGGGCAACAGGCGCGATGCGGCCTGGCGCTCTGCAGCGTGGTGGGCCCAGGTGTTGGTGAGCAGGCGCACCCAACGGTTGACCGAAAGCAGGATGCCCACCTGGATGGCAGAGAGGCCGAGGGATTCGTGCATCACCGGCAGCATGGCGTACAAGGCTTGGTTACCTAACAACGAAAAACCCGTGGCGATGGAAACGAGCCACGCGGCAGATCTAACGGGTGGTTCTTTATCGCGAGTGGTGGGTGCGCTCACGCTGTCGTCTCAAGTCCTGCAGCGAACAACACGCAGTCTAGTTCAGCTGGTGTGCTTTCTGCCTTTCCTGTTGGGTGCATTGGTTTTACAAGCCAAAGAACCGCTCATCGAAGCCGACGAGTGGGCGCTCTATAAAACGCCGCACTTCGAGGTGATGACCACTCAACAAGGTGATCACATCGGTGAGTTGATCGAAGACATCTCATTATTCCGTGCGGTGGTGATTGCCTTACTCGGCGAAGGTGCGGAAGACCTTGGCTCATCGAGAGTTCGGTTTTTGGTGCTGGATCGTCCCGGTGACGTACAGCTTTTGTTTGGTGGTGCGCCCGGAGTCACCGGTTTCACCCGTCCCTCGTTATCCGGTGATCTGATGGTGGTGGGACGTCCGCCCGCGCGGCGCATGTTTGCACTCGGCAATCAGGTGGTCTTTCACGAATACGTGCATCAACTCGTGCAGATGCGGAGTCATTCGCGCCATCCGGCGTGGTATGCCGAAGGGATCGCCGACTTTCTGTCTACGTTGGAACTCAGGAAAGACCGCAAGCACGAACGCATCGTTCTTGGCGCTATGCCGGAAAGTCGTAAATTCAGTCTACGCCGCGAAGCGTCTATGTCGTTGGGAGATGTGCTCGAGACGGCGTCCACCTGGGCCCTCCCGGAAAGTCGCCGCAGCTCGTTTTACACGCAGTCCTGGTTATTGGTGCACCATCTGCTGTTGGCGGAAGACAGAGATGAACGCGGTTTTGCACGTAGCCTTGCGACGTACCTCGATACCTACGACCGCGGTGAAGCACCGCTGAAGGCCTTCGAGTCAAGCTTCGATCTACCGCTTGAGGACTTTCCGAAACGACTCGAACGTCACCAGCGACGTGTGCTGACGATTGAGTACCCACTCTCGGCATTCAAGTTCGACACCTCATTTGAACGCATCACGCTCAACAGACGCGAAGCAACGCTGGTGCTCGCGCGCTACATTCGCGAGTCAAACCCGGGTGAGGCGCTACGAATGTTGCAGGCGTTGCCACAGAGCGGTGGTGCTTCGGATGCTGAAGTGCTCGCAGCCACAGCTGTCACCTACGCGTGGCTCGGTCAGCCTAATGCGGCGATCGAGGCACTCACAAAGGCGCAGATGCTCGGAGAAGACCAATTCATGGTGTGGCTCGAAACCGGCCGAACCTATCGAAACCTATGCACGATGGCGGGGAAGTCCTGTGTCAGTCGCAACTATCAACATCTGAGTGGTCAGGCGTTCAGTAGCGCTTATAAACTTGATCCGGATGATGTCGAAGCGCGAACCCGGCATGCGCAGTACTTGTTGCTGACACCCGAGCGAGGACAAGCGTTGCCGCTTCTTGCGGCATCACTCGCGGCGGCGCCGTGGTCGTATGAAATACTGCATGCGATGGGCATCGCCTACCTCGCACGGGGTCGCCTCGACCTGGCTCGCGGTTACCTCGAAAAAGCCTTGGGTTGGTCAGTTGACTACCCGGAGCTGCAAGCTGACGTGTTACGTCTGCTGCGCCAGATCGAACTGCTCGATGCTGGCCGGTAAACGGGAATCCTCGTTTTTTCGCCACGATTGTGTGACGTCGATGAGTTCACCGTCACTGAGTTCGAGCACCCGGTCCGCTCGCCGCACCCACGAAGGTCGATGGGCAATGACGATGCGTGTGCAGGGGATGTTTGCCAAGAGCCCGGCGAGCTGATCTTCGCTGACAGGATCAAGATGCGCGCTGCCTTCGTCGAAAAGCAGGACGTCGGGCTTGCGATAGAGCGCGCGGGCGATCAGAAGGTGTTGTTTCTGGCCGCTGGAAAATGTTAAACCGAGATCACCCACGAGGCTCAAGTACCCCATCGGCATGCGGCGAATGTCGTCGTGAAGTCCGGCAAAGGTTGCCGCTTGTTCGATCCGTTCAAGATCCATGTCGCCGGATTGAAAGGCGATGTTGTCGGCCACGGTTCCACTCAAGAGCTGATCGTCTTGCAGCACCACCCCGGTGCGGCTGCGCCATAGGACAACGTTTTCAGGGCAGAGTGGAATACCACCGATAGTGAGTTCACCTTCGGTCGGCGTGTACAACCCGAGTAACAATTTGGTCAACGTGGTTTTACCGGTTCCTGAAGCACCGATGATGGCCGTCATTTCCCGCTCACGGATTTCGAATTGAAGACCACGAAAAATCCAGGGCTCACCATCACCATGTTGAAAGCCGACATGGTTGCCTCGAATCGTTCCCGACAATCGCTCGCCGGTACCACTTCTGCCGTTGGTGAGTATCGCGGGCTCCAGGGTAATGTCCGCAAGGCGAGTGAGGTGCAGGTCGAGCGGGCGACAGGCGATGAGATGCCCGACCAGCGAACCCGCACGTTCACTGAACTGGTCTTCCACGCCATGAAGGCGAACAGCATACCGAGAGAGAATGTCTCAGGTGTTGTCATTACACGGGTTGCCGCGAACCAGATGATGGTGATGTGCAAGGCACCTTGCAGCACACTCTCGAGCAGCGTTGTGCCAACTTCAAAGCGGGCGATTTCAAGACCCGCGGCAATGCGCCGGGTAATGAGATCACTCGCTCGAGCCAGTCGCCTCGACTCACCGTTGACAACACAAATGCTGGTGAGCGCGCGCAGCGTTTCGATGACGTGCGTCTGTTCCTTCGCCTGTTGATGGAGGAAGTTGTCATCAAGACGCCGTTGGCGTGAGTACAGCCCAAGCCTGAGCAGCGCCAGGGTGATCAACATCCCGACTGCGAGCAGACCCAGTGAAACGTCATAGATGCAGAGGACGATCCCGGTGAAGAGCACGACGGTTCCATCCACGGCGATACCCACGACACCTGTGGTAATCACAGCTTGCACTGCTTCCAGTGAACCGAGTCGAGTAAGAATGTCACCGGTGTGACGTTTCTCGAAGAAGGGTAGCGCCAACGTCAGGAGGTGTCGCATCAGGCTCCAGTTGAGCAGTCGTGACAAGTGGGCCGACGCGACGGCAACCCCCCAACCGCGAACCGCAGCGATCACTGCTTCAAAAGCCATGAGAAAGGAGAGTCCGAAAACAACCGCCATCAGGATGCCGGTGTCGTATGTTACGAGTGCATCGTCGATGACTAGCTGGAAGAGATAAGGAATCAGAAGCGCGATGACTTGCGCCACCATGGACAATGCGAAGAACTGCACGGCGAAGCGACCGGCACCGGGAAGCGACTGCCAGAGCTTTGCGAAGTTGAGCTTTGATCGTTCCGTCCTGGGGGTGAAGTCCACTGAGGGTACGAACTCCACCGCGATACCCGTAAACGCCTCGTTCACTTCCGTCCACGGCACATCACAACGACCCATGGCGGGGTCGTGA
The DNA here is from genome assembly GCA_005799745.1 of Gammaproteobacteria bacterium. GTDB lineage: Bacteria > Pseudomonadota > Gammaproteobacteria > Pseudomonadales > Azotimanducaceae > SYFY01. The sequence goes on along the minus strand of SYFY01000046.1, from coordinate 31,735 downwards.
ATGACGATGCCACGCCGCTTCACCGCGATGAGCACCACGAAGTGATTCAAACGCCAATGCAACACCGCAGGACATTGAAGATCACGCATCTCGTCAGGCTCAAGGCGCAGCGGGCGTGCAGCGAGTCCGAGGTGTTCTCCGCGTGTCACAAGGTCACCCACGGTCGCACCTTTGAGCGATGCGCTGAACTGTTGGCGCGCACTCAGCAGATCAAGATCCTGACCATGATGCACGGCGATCATGCAGAGGGAAGCGAGTGCACATTCCGCAGCTTCAGATTGCAGAATCACTGGCGTGCGACGAAGCAGTATTGTCAGTGGACTCATCGTCGTAGCGCGTCCAGCAATGGCTCGAACAACCACTCCCAGGCTTTGCGTCGTTCAAGCAAAACAAAGGCACGCGAGCACATTTCAGGTTGCAAGGTAAAGGCCTGACTCCCGCGATGCAATTCAGTCGTGTGCAGCCGTGCCAGGACACGAAAGGTCGGCAGGGCATGGCCTTGACCTGGGGTCGCCGGTTGCAAGACCGGCGAAACCTCCGTCACTGTTCCGGTTATCGCGCTGAATTTTGCGTGGGGAAAGGACTCGAGATGCAGCCGCAGGGCGGTGCCTTTCGCAACCAAACCGAGCGCGGATGAAGGCACCTGTAGTTCAGCTTGCAACTTATCACCCTCCGGCATGATCGCGATTTGAGGCGAGTGTGCGGTTACGAAACTGCCAGCATCGGGTTTGAGCTCAACGATTCGACCCGCGGTTGGGGCGGCGATTTCGGTGACTCGGGAGAGCCGTAACTCGGTCCGACGCTGCGCCAACGACTGGTGCTCCTGGCTGAGTAGCGCCAGCCGTGTATCGAGTTCGTTGCGTTCACGGTTTTGTAGCGACGGAAGGGCCTTGAGCTGCGAGTCGCGTGACTTCGATTCGGCTTTCAAATTCTGCAGACGTTGATTGCTCTCAATCCACACGGCTTCGGCCTGATCTCGTTCGATGCGGGAAATGGCGCCGTTCTTCGCTACCGATTGCGCCGCTTCATATACACCGCTGGCGAGGTGGACCCTTTCCGCTTCGAGCTTTACATCCGCTTCGAGAGCACGGAGCTGATCCGCGAGCTACTGGCGTTGGTCCTGATGTTCTCGTCGTAACAGGCACAGTTGATCCTGCATGAGCTGAATGCGTTCATTCAGAACGTCTGATTGACCGTCGAGCGCCTTGTTGAGCGCCGCAAAGGACTGTCCCGAAACATCCGCATCATGGGAAATGCGTACCAGGGGCTGCCCCCGTTTAACAACATCCCCACGCTGCACATGAATGCCATCGACGAAACCCGCGGTTGGCGCATGTGCCCAGTTAAGCCCTTGAACAGGAACCAGCATCCCACTCGCAATCTCCTTGCGAGGCATTTCAATCACGAGGAGTGTTGTGGTCCCAAGAATCAGAAAGGCGATGGTGAGTGCCACCCAGGTACGCCAACCAGGTGGGGTCGCGATCAAGGGTTCTCCCGCGAGGGGTTTTGTCAGCGCGAGAACAGCTTCCGTACGAAACAACGACATACACGATGGCTCCAGGAACTTGAAGCCACCAGTGTGGGATACATCACGCCGTAGCCCACCGGGCGAAGGCGGGCCGATTTGTCAGCCAGACACCTTTCAAGCTGTAGGCCCAATCAGCATCCAGCGCGACAATCACTTCTTGTTGAGTGGCACCTTAAACACGTTTCCATTCGGCAATACCGCTTCAACGGTAAACACATCCCCGACCCGGGAATACGTGACTTTCTTGAGTCCGGGTGTATTCTCCGCGTCTTCAAACGTCACCGTCTGATGCCCAGTGCTGACGAGTTTCATCTTCTGCGGCGCCGGCGTAATCGGCGTGTAATCCGGTTTGAACTGTTGCAGGGACAACACCAGCGATCCTTCGTGTTCACGAATGATGACGAGCTCCACCATATTGGTGCCGGTTGGCGCCACCATGCGAACCGTTGAAGCCAAGGTGCCGCCGAGGGGCGCGTTCCAGTTCTCTTCCATGACGAGCTCACCGACTGGGCCTTGCCAGTAGCCCGTCATCCAGGCGAGGTCGGCGACTGATGCGTTTTGTGCGTGCACGATGCCGAGTGGCAACAAGCCAGCGAATGCGAGTACACGTAACCAGCGGGTCCCGTTGATCATTCAATGCTCCTGATGGGTGGTTCTACTTCTGTAGTGACTGTATCGCCCGCCATACCTTCTCGGGTGTCGCGGGCATCTGAATCGAGCGAATTCCCAGTGCATCGGTGATCGCGTTGATCACCGCGGGTGGCGCACCTATGGCACCGGCTTCCCCACAACCTTTCATGCCGAGTGGATTGGTTGTGGATGCCGTAGTCGTAAATCCAACGGCGATATCCGGCAAGTCGTCAGCGCGTGGCATGCAGTAATCCATGAAGGTGCCTGACAACGGTTGCCCATAGTCATCAAAGACCATGTTTTCGAGCAGCGCCTGACCAATACCTTGAGCGATGCCCCCATGAACCTGACCTTCAACGATCATGGGATTGCCGACGGTGCCGAAATCGTCGACCGCAGTGAAGTTCACCACCTGCACGGCACCGGTATCACCATCGATTTCCACTTCGCAGATATGGGTACCCGCCGGGAAGTTGAAGTCGGGAGGATCGAAGAAGGTGGTTTCCTTGAGGCCGGGTTCGACTTCGGTGGTCGGAAAGTGGTGGGCGGTATAGGCCGCCAATGCCACCTGGTCGAACTTAAGGCGCTCGTTGGAGCCGGGGCTCGCAAATTCGCCGTCTTCGAACGATACGGTTTCTTCAGGCACTTTGAGCAAGTATGCGGCGATTTTCTTGGCCTTCACCACGACCTTGTCACAGGTGAGGGCGATGGCGGAAAGCCCCACCGGACCGGACCGTGATCCATAGGTACCCATGCCGAACTGCACACGATCCGTGTCGCCGTGTACGACATCGACATCATCGACGCTGATGCCGAAACGATCAGCGACCAGTTGGGCGAACGTGGTTTCGTGGCCTTGGCCATGACTGTGGCAACCGGTCATCACTTCCACGCTGCCGGTTGGATTGACCCGCACTTGCGCCGATTCCCACAGTCCTGCGCCAGCACCGAGTTGCCCGAGTTTTGCGGACGGTCCGATACCTGCCGCTTCGATATAACAACCAATGCCAAGCCCACGATAGTGACCTCGTGCCCGTGCGGCCGCTTGTCGTGCCGGAAAACCTCTCGCATCGGCGATGTCCAGCGCCTTGTTGAGATGCGCTTCAAAGTCGCCGACGTCATAGGTCATACCGACCGGCGTTTCGTGAGGGAAGTGGCGAATGAAGTTGCAGCGCCTGAACTCCGCAGGATCAACACCAAGTTCCCTTGCTGCCGTATCCACCAGCCGTTCCACCACATAACCCGCTTCCGGCCGTCCAGCACCACGATAGGCATCAACCGGCGTGGTGTTGCTGTACCGTGCGATCACCTGACAGTGAATGGCTGGAATGTTGTATTGACCTGAAAGGAGTGGCGCGTACACGTAGGTGGGAATCAACGTGCCAAACGTCGACAGATAAGCGCCGATGTTGGCTTGAGTGAACACCCGCATCGCGGTAATCCGGTGATTCGCATCCATGGCGAGCGCTGCCTTGGTGACGTGATCGCGGCCATGGGCGTCCGTGAGTAGCGCTTCGGATCGATCGGCCGTCCATTTGACAGGCCGGCCGACGCGTTTGGCGGCCCACATACAAACCACTTCTTCGGCGTAGTTAAAGGCCTTGGAACCAAAGCCGCCACCGACGTCTTCGGATATCACACGGATACGATGTTCAGGACCAAAGCCGATGACGGCAGCGAGGGTCATGCGCAGGCCGTGTGGATTCTGGCTCGCAACGTAAAGCGTGTAGTGGTCGCGGCCTGAGTCGTAGATGGCGTTTACGGCGCGGGTTTCCATCGCGTTAGGCGCGAGGCGATTGTTGATCAGTTCAAGTTCAGTGACGTGCGAAGCCTTGCTAAAGGCCGCAGCGACAGCGGATGTGTCGCCGATTTCCCAATCGAAAACCTGGTTGGCGGGTATGCCAGCGTGCAACTCCGGTGCATCGAGGTGGCCCGCTTCTTCCACACCGGTCACGGACGTTAGTTCGTGATAGTCCACGTTGACAAGCTCAGCGCCGTTACGGGCAGCGCTGCGACTTTCGCCGATCACCACAGCGACGGAATCGCCGACGTAACGCACTACTTCGTTGGCCAGTGCCGGATGCACGCCGACCTTCATGGGGGAACCGTCGCGGCTATAGATCATCCAGCCACACTGCAAGGGACCGAGTCCGCTAGTGGCAAAATCCGCACCGGTGAAGACCGCGATGACGCCAGGGGCCGCCAACGCTTCGGCGGTATCAAATCCTTTGATGCGCGCATGAGGATGGGGTGATCGAACAAACGCCGCGTAGGTCTGACCTTCAAGGTTAAGGTCGTCGGTATATCGACCACGGCCGGTGATGAAGCGCCGATCTTCCTTGCGTGTGACGGATTGACCGAATGATTTGGGCAGTGCTGTCATGCGGGTGTTCCCTGTTGCTCGAGAAAAAAAGGGAAAAGCCCGCCGCAGCTCGATTGCCACGTTGATTGTCTTCGCTTCCCCGGCTGCCTATATTGCCAGTGCGACGAGATCAGGCATATGGTCAAAGATGGTTGGGGAAATGATGACTGGGGAGAAGGGCGACGTGGCGGCAGCATCAGACCTGATAGTACGGGATGGACGGGTTATTGATGGCCTCGGCAACCCGCCGTTTCCGGCTGATGTGTTGATTCGACGGGATTCCATCGTTGCGGTGGGAGCAAACCTCGCAGTGAGCCCAGGTACTCAGATCCTGGACGCAACGGGCAAGACCGTGATGCCTGGTCTTATCGATTCACACTGCCATATCAGCTTCGATGAACCCAATTCCAACGACGAACTCTTCTTTCACCGACGTGAAGGTCTGGCTGCCATCATCGCTGCAGCGCATGTCGGCAAACTGTTGCGAGCCGGGGTTACCGGTTTTCTCGATGCCGACAGCCTCTTCGACATCGGCGTCGATCTGCGTGATGCCATCGAAGCCGGCATCGTGCTTGGACCACGCATGGCGACGGGTGGCAACGCGCTGCTCACCGCAGCAGGTGGTACCGCAGGGCGACTGATCCCCGATACCGGTCGTATCGGCTATGGCCGCGTCGTGTCGAGTCGTGATGAGATCGTCGCGGAAGTACGTCGTCAGATTAAAATCGGTGTGGATTGGATCAAGGTCCATGTCACCGGTCTCACGCCGCGCCAGAACGTCAAAGGCGAAGTGCAGGTGTGGAACCTGGAAGAGCTTCGTCTGGTGGTGAAGACAGCCCACGATCTCGGTGTGCCGGTGGTGGGCCATTGTCGTGGTGCCTCGAGTACACGTGATGCGGCCCGAGCCGGGTTTGACATGATCCTGCACGCAACCTACATGGATGATGAAGCAGTGGATGCGGTGATCGAAGCGAGAGTACCAATCGTTCCGACCTTTACGTTTCAAGCGAATCTCCTGGATTACGGTGAAGAGATTGGTGCCAGCGAAACCCTGCGCACGCTCTTTCGTAAGGAAATCGAGGAGAGCGCCGTGACGTTGCGCCGCGCCTATGAAGCGGGTGTGCCGATGCTCTGCGGTACGGAAAGTGGTTTTTCGCTAACGCCTTATGGCGACTGGCACTATCGCGAACTTGAGGTGTTTGTGCGGGATCTCGGGTTTACTCCCCTCGAAGCCATTCGTGCCGCGACCAGTGAAAACGCGGTAGCGCTAAGGCTCAAAGGAAGAACTGGCGCGGTAGAAGCCGGACGTCTTGCCGATCTCATTGTCGTGGATGGTGATCCATCAAAGGACGTTACGGTGCTGGGTAACCCTGACAAGATCCTGCACGTGATCTTGGGCGGGCGTGCAGTTCATGTGCCCGAACCACGTCCACGTACCGATCCACCGGGTTGGCGCGGTTCAACCTACGGCAGCAAGATCCTGCGCAAGCGCGACATCCGGCGCTGAGGTTTTACGTGAAGACCATCGAAATTACGGACTACCTCGCCTGCGAACAGGCGCTGAAAGAAAATCCCTTGCGTCAGGCCCTTTATGACGAAGCAGAAATCGTCATGGATCGGGTGCTGGTGACGCTTCACGGTGAAGAACATCGGCGCCGTCGATTGGTCGAGATGCGGGTCTTTCGCCGCGACTTTTTCCGGCGCTACGAACAGGAAGTGATCCCGGGAATTGTTGATGCGGTTCTAAAGAACTATCCCAAGGGGTCATCCGCAGATCTTGTTGACCTCGGCTACCGCTGTCTCGTGTATCTCGCCATCACCTTCGCGGGCCTCGATCGCCAGGACGGCTCACGCGAAGAGGTGGATACGCTTGTGAAGATGCTCAGGCTCTTCGGCGTCTCAGCGACACTCGGTCAGGCCATTGACCGCGATAAGGAAGCGGCGCGTCGAGAGATTCGTGCGGCAGTCGCTGAGTTTGACCGTCGATTCTTCACGCCATCGTGTGAACGGCGACAAACGCTGATCGATCAAGCGAAACGCGGTGAAATCAGTGCCGATGATCTGCCCATGGATGTATTGACGGTTTGCCTGCAGAGCCAGACCGAACTTGGACTTGATCGTGATGGACTGCTGCGCGAAGTCGCGTTCTATTTTCTCGCGGGTGCACATACCTCGGTGCATTCCCTCGGCCACATCGTGCATCACTTGCTCGAATGGAGTGCCGGACACAACGGCGCACGTGCCGCGTTAGAGGCAGACCCAACCCTCGTGCAGAAGTTTGTGCACGAGAGTTTTCGGTTGCATCCATCAAGTCCCGTGGCAGTGCGCATTGCCCTTGAGCCGGTGAACTTTCTCGATAGTCAACGTGCAGAACCCGGGGACAAGGTGGTGATCAGCCTGCGGGGCGCGAATCGTTCTGTAGAACGGTTTGGAGCGGATGCCGATCAGTTCAATCCTTACCGGGAGATGAAGCCCGGTGTCGAAGAAACCGGCATTACCTTTGGTCGAGGCATGCATGTGTGTCTGGGTCGAAACCTTGCGGCAGGATTGCTCGCAACAAACGGAGGGTCCACGCAGCAGTTCGGCATGTTGACCTACCTCGCTCACCGGCTACTCTGTCGTGGTATCGCCGCAGACACTGCCCGTCAGGCCAAGCTGGATCAGGCTATCAGCCGAGAGACCTGGGCTTTTTATCCTGTTGTGTTCACACGATGACGGTCACTATATGCACCTGGCAAGGCGCCATGCAGGCGTTGCGCGCGCCAGACCTTCGGCAAGCACTCTACGATGCGGGCGAGAAGGTGATGAAGGATGCGCTCATTACGTTGCATGGCGATGTACATCGACAGCGACGAGTCATCGAGATGGGAGTGTTCGGGCGCGGTTTCTTTCGCGCCTACGTTCGTGATGTGTTTGCACCCAATCTCGAGCAACTCTTGCAGCCGGCGATCACAGGTGGTTGCGCTGAAGTGATTGAACTCGGGTACCGACTCAGCATGAACATCACGGCGGACTTTGCCGGGATCGACCGACCGCTTGGGGCCACAGAAGAAACCGAAGCGCTGCTCAAGCTCGTAAAGACTTTCAGTGAAGGCGCGACCCTCGTGCACAGCACTCGCGATCACGCCCAGGTAAATGCTGAAGTGGATGCCGCGATGGTGGAGTTTGAGCAGCGATTCTTCCGCCCGTCGCTTGAACGGCGACGCTTACTGGTTGCAACCGCCGCGCGAGAACAACTGCCGCGTGATGTGTTAACAACCTTGTTGCTGCAGGGTGCGAAGCTGCCATTGAGTGATGAGGTCTTGCGCAGGGAAATGAGCTTCTTTCTGCAAGCCGGTGCCCATAGCACCACCAACAGTACGGCGCATGCATTGCACGAGATTTATATCTGGGCGGGTGAAGACACAGGCCGTTGGGATCGGTTGCGACATCCGGTGTTCGTGCAGCGATGTGTCCACGAAAGTCTCCGTTTGCATCCCGCGAGCCCTGTGGCATGGCGACGTGCGGTAGCGAGTTGTCCGCTGCACGACACGAAAGTCGAAGCGGGCGAGCAAGTGGAGATCCATCTGCTCGATGCCAATCGTGATCCGGCCGTGTTTGGCGCAAACGCAAATCGGTTTGACCCTGACCGAATAGTCCCCGCCGATGTATGGCCGTGGGGATTGTCCTTTGGTTACGGTACTCACGCGTGCCTCGGTCGTGACCTTGATGGGGGAATCGTCGCGAAGGATTCGGGTGACGATCCACACTACGGTACCGTGCCGCTTCTGGTGCATGCGCTGCTTGAAGCCGGTGCAAGACCGGATCCGAGTGATCCCGCTGTGATTGATACCCAAAACGTGCGCCGCAACTGGGCCCGTTATCCGCTTCGATTTTCAGGAAACCTCAAATGACTCGACGCCACATGTTGATCACGGGTGCTGGAGCTGGAATTGGTGCCGCCATTGCGGCTCGAGCCTCGGCGGCTGGTTATACGGTTGGCGTGATGGATGCCGACGAAAAGCGTGCCGAGGAAGTTGCTTCCACACTCAAACACGCGATGCCCCTCGCCGGAGATGTGCGTGATCCTGCGGACATGGCCGCCGCAGTGCGCCGGATGGGCTCCGTGGATGTGCTTGTTAACAATGCTGGAATTCTGCGCACAGGCCCGCTCATCGATCACAGCGCTGACGACTTCCGTCTGGTGATGGACGTCAATCTCAATGGGGCTTTCTTCGCCGCCCAAGCGGCAGCACGGCACATGCGGGACCACGGCGGTGGCGTGATCATCAATATCTCGTCCATCAATGGCCTGCACCCCAGTCCCAACTGTGGCGCCTATGTGGCCGCCAAGGCAGGGCTCATCGGCCTCACCCAACAAATGAGCATCGAGTGGGGGAAATTCGGGATTCGAGTAAATGCGATTGCGCCCGGTTTCATCGATGGCGGGATGTCCTCCCCTTATTACGCTAACGCCAAAGTGCGGGAAAAACGCTCTGGTGCGGTGCCTCTGGGGCGCCTCGGTACCGTCGATGACGTCGCGGATACCGCATTATTCCTGGCTTCCGAACAAGCCAGTTACATCAGCGGAGTTACCTTGATCGTCGATGGTGGTGTCATCAACAGCGTGCTCCTGCAGTTGCCGAGAGAATAATGAACCAGTTTGATGGCCGTTCCGTTTTGATTACCGGAGGGGGTTCCGGTATTGGTGCCGGGACGGCCCGGTATCTTGCCGAACGTGGGGCGCGAGTGACCATTTGTGGGCGGCGTCCGGAGAAGGTGGCCGAGGTCGCGAAGTCCATTGGCGATGCCTGTTATGCAGTGGCGGGAGACGTCACGGTCCGTGAAGACCGGGAGCGCATTGTTCGTGCTGCCAACATGCACGGTGGCGGGATCGACGCCCTCGTGAACAATGCCGGCAACATGTATCGCGCCCCCTTGGATGCACTCGAAGAGCAGAAACTCATCGACATCTTTCACGCTAACGTGATTGCGGGAATCATGTTGAGCGCTTTGTGTCAGCCGTATCTTGAGTCGAGCCATGGTGCCATCGTGTTTCTCGGCTCCATTCACAATCGTCGCGCCTTTCCGGGCGTATCACCTTATGCCGCAACCAAGGGCGCGATTGAGGCCGTCACGAAATCGTTAGCCGCAGAACTCGGGCCGGTAGGGATTCGTGTGAACTGCGTTGCGCCAGGTGCTGTGTTTACGGAAATCAATCAGCGGGCGGGCCTGTTTGATGATGAACAGGCGCTGGAGCGACTTGAAGGCATGGCGGGCCTGCATGCCCTTGGGCGAATTGGCACGGTGGATGAATTGGCCGAAGCCATTGGTTACTTCATCAACGCCGCGTGGACTACCGGCACCATTCTGGAGGTGGATGGTGGTCTGTCGCTTGGCATTACCAAAGGATAACGACGGGTTGAAGGGGAGATCATCCGCATGAACGTTCACGAAGCAGAAACTATCGATGTACACGCTCATGCGGTACTCGAAGCGACGATGGGTGCGGCCGGCGAATTTGGACCGGAACTCGGGCGTGAAGCATCCCCGCGTTTTCGTGTCGGCACCTGGGAGCTGCATGGCGTGAAGTACCGCGGCAGCCCGTTTATGGAAGTGGACTTACGACTTAAAGCCATGGAAGCAGCCGGGCTCGACTTTCAGGTGCTTTCACCGAACCCACTGACCTATTTTCATTTCATTCCACCCGATGCTGCGCGTGCTTATTGCCGGATGCACAACGATGCGCTCGCCGCGCTCATCGCGCCGCATCGGGATCGACTCGCCGCGTTCGCGTCGATCCCCATTCAGGATGTCGGCTTTGCCATCGAAGAAACCCAACGTGCGGTGCAGGAACTCGGCATGCTCGGGCCATACATCGGCACCGACTTTGGACGAGCCCTCGATGATCCAGCGATGGATGCCTTTTATGCCGCCCTGGTCGCCATGGATGTGCCGCTCTTCATTCATCCAGCGCCGGCCGGCATCGATGGCCCTCCAGGTGATTCCAATCTGCGGAAGTTTGATCTCGACATCATTGTGGGTTTCACCGCACAAGAGACCATCGCCGTCTGCCGCCTGATCTTTGGTGGTGTGCTCGAGCGGCATCCGAAGCTCGACATCTGTATCAGCCACGGCGGTGGCGCAACAGGTTATGTGTTTGGTCGAATGGCCAAGGCAGCGAAGAAGCGTCCGTGGGCGAGTGCGGAAATGCGCGCGGATGGAGCCTTTGAGGCGCTGGTCAATCGACTCTGGTTTGATATTCACGTACATGCTGACGATTCCCTTGAGCTGCTGAAGTCTCATGTCAACTACGACCACCTGGTCTTTGGTACGAACTTCGCAGGCTGGGACCAGCAACCCGGTAACATTCGCGATGAAGCAAAGCCCTACACCGACAACGCGCGCAAGCTCCTGCGCGCGCATCGAATGAAATGATGGGAAAAATTGGAAGGACAGGTGATCCATGACTGATCTCAAATCCCTTGAAGACCGCATCGACCGGCTCGAGTCCAAAGACGCGATTCGCGCCCTGGTTACGGACTACGCGATCGCCTGCGATATTCACGACATGCCTTGGCTCATGAGCCTCTTCACGGAAGATGCGCGCTTTGGCTCACCCAACGGCAAGATGGTGTCGACGGGGCGTGAGGCCATTCGGGAGATGTTCATCAACACGTTTAAGATTCGAGGTCCGGCGTATCACTGGACCCACGATGTGAAAGTCACCATCGACCCTGATGATGCCAACAAGGCAAGTGCGCTCGTCCACGCCCATGCGGAAACCACCCCTAACGGTGTTGTCAGCATCGCGGCGATGAAGTACCACGATACCTATCGACGTGAAGGCGGCGTGTGGCGCTTTCTGACGCGCGAGATCAAGTTCCTCTACTACGTACCCTATGCCGAATATGGCACGGCGCTCAATCGTGAGAACCGTGTGCTCATGGGAGGCGATCTGATGCCCGCTGATTATCCGGAGAAGCTCGAGGCGTGGCAGGACTATGAACGGCGCTATCGGCAATGAGTGATCGTATTCAGGGTCTTGCACGCCGGGCGTTGACACACCTGCAAGCCGGGACTACGGATCAAGCTAACGACATTCTTCAGCTGCCCGTGGCGATGTATACCGATCCGCAGCGCTACAGTCGGGAAGTGCAACGCGTCTTTCGTGAGCTACCCATTGCAGTGGCACTGAGTCTCGAACTGCCAGAGCCGGGTTCGTACAAAGCGATGAACCTGATGGATGTTCCATTGCTGCTCGTGCGTGGTGAAGATCGAGTAGTACGCGCTTTTTTAAACGTTTGCCGACACCGCGGTGCACAGGTTTGTGCAGAGGGCGGTGGTAAAGCGCGTGTGTTCGCTTGTCCGTATCACGCCTGGGTTTACAACCATCATGGAGAGCTCGCCGGACGTTATGCGGCCGACACCTTTGGTGACATTGACGCCAGCCAATACGGCCTGGTCTCACTGCCTTGTGCAGAAAAGAGTGGTGTCGTGTTCGCGATGGTGTCACCCCATCGCACGTTCGATATTGATCAGTGGCTCGGGGACTTCGCTCAAGAGATCGGTACACTCGATCTTTCCAGCTGGCACCTCTTTGAGCAACGCGACCTACCTGGCCCCGGCTGGAAGGTGACGATGGATGGGTACCTTGAGGCCTATCACCACAACATCGTGCATGGCCGCACGGTGGGCCAATTCACGATCGGCAATCTGCTCGTGCTCGATACGTGGGGACCACACCAGCGACTGACGTTTGGACGTAAATCTCTGCCTGAGCTCGCCAATCAACCCGAAGAAGCCTGGCGACCCGATGTCCATGTGCGGCTCATCCACAACTGTTTTCCGAACCTCTCGATTTCTGGAATTCTCGGTGACCATTGCCTTGTGAGTCAGGTTTTTCCAGGAAAAACACCCGATACGACGATCACGCGACAAAGTGTGCTGAGCGCCAAGAAACCGGAAACCGAAGCGGAACTTGCAGCGACCAGGACCTTCAGCGCCATGACACTGCAAGCGGTACAGGATGAAGATTATGTTCTCGGGTTCAGTATCCAGAAGGCGATTCTCTCCGGTGCCAACGATCACTTTCTGATTGGGCGCAACGAGCCGGCTGTGCAGAACTATCATCGCTGGGTCGCGTACTTCACCCGATCGAATGCAGGAGCGGAGTGGTGAACCCACTGCGTGGCAATCCACACCGGCTGAAGCTGGCGGTGTTTGGCGTCAACGTCAGTGGTGGTTGTTCAATGACGTCCATGCCAGGAACACTTGGCATTACCTGGGAAGAGACGAAGCGGGTTGCGTTGGCTGCCGAGGCCGCAGGATTTGATGCACTCGTCCCGGTCGCTCGATGGAAGGGGATGGGTGGTGATACCAACTTCAATCACCGTAGCTTCGAACCGTTTACCTGGGCGGCGGGGCTGGCTGCAATCACGAGCCGCATTGCGCTCTTCTCCACCTGCCATGTACCGACTGTACATCCGGTGCGGGTCGCCAAAGAGTTCGCGACCATCGACCACATCTCCGGTGGGCGTTTTTGTTTGAACATCGTTGCCGGTTGGAATGAGCGCGAAATTTCCATGTTTGGCGCACCGCAGGCGGCGCACGACACTCGTTACGACATTGCTGAAGAGTGGATCTCCCTCATCAAGGCGTTGTGGTCAAAGGAAGGTGAGTTCGATTGGTCAGGTGACCACTTCAAAGTACCTGCTGCCTACTCCGAACCGAAACCGCTGCAACAAACCCCGGTCATCATGAGCGCGGGCAACAGCCCCAGAGGCCAGGCGTTCGCTGCTAGCCATGCGGATCTCAATTTCGTCGTTGCACCAGATCTGCCGACAGCGGGAAAAGCCGCACAAGGTGTGCGTGCGCTGGCGAATCAACGGGCTCGGAACCTTCAGGTCTTTGGCCAGTGTTATGTGGTGTGTCGGGATACGGAAGCCGAAGCGCGCGCCTTTGTTGAGAAGTATGTGACCGAACTCGGTGATTGGGACGGTGTGCGCAACTTGCTCGATGTGCTGATTCCCAATTCGCAAAGCGCGCTCGGCTCCGAGTGGGAAGCCATGGCGGCGAACATGATTGCGGGGTATGGCGCGTTGCCTTTGGTAGGAACTCCGGATCAAGTCGTGGCAGGGCTTGTACGCATGTCGGATGCGGGACTTGATGGCACCACCTTATCGTGGGTGGACTATCACGCGGGCATTGAACAGTTCGACAAAGTGCTGCGGCCGAGACTCGTTGAAGCAGGGCTGCGCGAACGCAACTATTGAGAGTTACTTAACCGCGTGACGATGGTTGGCGGAGGAATCGAACCAATCATTCGTCCGCCTCGATAGTGCGACGTCACGCGGTTAAGTAACTCTCAATTAAGCGTGAAATAAAACGCCGCAATACCGTTCAAGAGCATCTGCGTCGCCATCATCACCAGGAGCATCCCCATCAGCCGCTCCATCGCGCGAAGTCCACGACTGCCAAGAAGTCGCATGAGCAGCGGTGGGCTGATGAGCAGGATCGTCGTCGCTGCCCACGCGGCTGTCAAAGCGACGGTCCATTCGGTTATCCGCTCAGGTTCACGCGAACTCATCAGCAAGAGCAGTGCGATGGTCGAAGGTCCGGCAACCAATGGCATCGCCAACGGCACGATGAAGGGGTCATCCACCTCTTCCTCTTCATTCGCAGGTTTCGGGAAAACCATACGAATCGCGATAATAAAAAGCAGCACGCCCCCCGAGATGCTGAGGGACGACTGCGATAACCCCATAAACGACAACATGGCGTTGCCTGCATACAGAAAGCCGAGCAACAGCCCCAACGCAATGAAGAGTTCGCGCACCATGATCAACAAACGCTGACGCGGTGTGAACCGCGTCAGAACAGCGTTGAAGATCGGGATGTTGCCGAGCGGGTCCATCACGAAGAAGAGTGTGGTCGCGGCGGCGGCGATCTCAGGCCAGTTCATTCAATTGGGGATCATTGTCCCAGCGGCGTTACGATCAACGCGGCTCTGGATGACGTTGGGAAAGACCTCGCGAAAGAGGTTCAACATCGCGATGGTTGAACGTCGGTCTGATGCCTCATGCAGGTGTCCCGGTGGTCCGAGTGTCGCGGGCAGTGCGAACCCGTGCGGCGTTTTCGCGTAGTCGTGAAAGATCCAGCTGACGCCAGCGTTATCCATCTCGGTGCAGAAACGTTCCCGATTCGCAGTTTTCACCAGGTGATCGTCGGCACCGTTTTCAATCTGCACAATGGTTTTGGTGTTGTAGGTATTCCCGCGTGCCTTGATCGGTGGGCGGGTGATACCAACGCTTGCCGGGCTGCCGTCTTCACCGGTTTGTAACAAGCCGTGAAACGAAACCACCGCCGATAGATCGAGACCTCCGCGGACCGCTTCGAGTACCGCAACACCACCGAAGCAGTAGCCGATGGCAGCGGCTGAAACAGACGTGTCGACACAGGGCTGCTTCATGCCGATGTCGAGCCATGCTTTCAGGATGTCGCGAAAGAACCCATAGTCATGGTCGAGTGAGACCATCGCTGAAAACGTGCGGTTCAGGTGTGTACGCAGTTTTGTCTGATCGTCTGACCAGAGACGTTCTTCGGGTGCGACTTTGTCACCGTAAACATCAATCGCGAGACCCACGTAACCGAGGCGGGCAAGGTGCTCCGCCTGGTGTACATCAAAGAACTTGAGACCCGCGTAGTTGTGGATCTCGAGTACCAGCGGTCGCGGCCCGGCAGAGGCGGGAGGAGCGACCAGGTAACCGAGGTAGTCCTTGCCCTGAAAGTGCAGTGGTACTTGGAAACGTTGCAGGGAGTCGTCCTGCGGCCAGAATTCGGCGGATGGGAACATGGGTTGGCACCTGAGTGTGTAACGTGAACGCTGCTGACACACCGTGTGGTTGAGATCCGCACGGCTTCGGGCGGCGAGGTATCACGTTACTGTGGCACCGATTCAGCGTAAAGCGCGATGGCTCAGCGCCCTTCAGGTGTACGTGGTTAAGCTTAGAGGGGTGAAGTGTGCAGGCGGTCTCGTGGTGTTCTGACCGATACATGGGAGGGAAGTCGGAGGGAAGCGTGGAGTTTCGTGTCGTCGAGAATGGGTGAGCGTTACCGCTCACCCATCACCTTCCTCGTCAGCCCTTGATCAAAGGCTGGTACCCACACGCAGGAACCACACGCGTCCACGCATGTCGTGCAGCGTGCCGTCATAGGCGGTGTTAACCGGTACCCAGGGCGGCTCTTCGTTGAACACGTTTTTCGCGCCGATGGAAATCTCCGACGTTCCGAGCACACCGAGCTCATCAAACGTGTAGGAGTACTGCAGATCGACCGTCGTCATGCTCTTGATGTTGCGAGTAAAGAACTTCGCTGCCGTGTCTGCACCATGGACCAAGGCCACAGTTTCGCGCCAGAAACGGGCCGAGCCGCCACGCGGATCGGTTGCAAGGTCGATGCCGTAATCCACGGAATCCACGTACTGCACCAGCATGAAGGCGCGATGGTTATCCATGCTCCAGCTGAGGGAGCCATTGAGCTTCCATTCCGGTAGTGGCCGCGCAACCGGTGTGAACTCGTTGTACTGACCGACCGCGTCAAACGTCTGGTTGCCAACCGTGATGTCATACGTCTTCGCCCATGCTGCCTGAACGCCCACCCGGAACATGCCGTAGTCGGTTTCGAAGCGGTAGGACGTGCTGATGTCGATGCCGTCGATATCGGCTTCTTCCGAATTCACGAAGTCCGGGAGGATCCGTAACAGGAAACCGTCGGCGTTGCGCACGACCTGACGGCGATTACCCACTCCAGCATTCACTGCCTGCACCAAGGTTTGCCCACCTCTCACTGCGGCTTGCAACGCCTGGTTGTCGGCCAACAAAACTGCTGCAGAGGATTCGCGAGAGATGATGTCCTTGTACTTGTAGCTGTAGTAGTCGATATCGACCTGGAACCCCTCTAGGAAGCCGTCAGTAGGTGCGTAGGTGAAGCCGACGTTCCAGGTATCCACGGATTCTGGCTTCAGATCTTCGTTGCCTGTCGTGATGGACGGCCTGAACGCGGAGTCACCCAGCACGTCTACCTGGTTGGCAACCGTGGTCAATGAACCAAACAGCTGTTGCATCGACGGAACACGGAATGACGTTCCCGCGGAAGCACGTACGGAGAATGAATCCAGGGGACGCCACAACACGGTGATCTTCGGATCGGTTGTGTTTTCCTTGATCTCGGCAAACTTCTCGTAGCGAATGGCGAGGTTAACGTCCAGAGTTTCATGTAAGGGGATGCCGATTTCTGCGAAATATGCCGTCGTCGTCAGTTTGCCATCCCAATCATCAGCGCCGAATGCGAAGTCCAGGTTGTTGGCTTTAAGCGAGGTGTCGACGACGATGCCGCCGGTGTCCTTGCGTCGCTGGAAGCCGACGGCAAGCCCGACTGGCAGATCGTTGTACATGTCGAAGAGTTCGCCGCTCATCACGGCGTCCATCACGGTTTCCCGATAAACCGAGTCGTTGCTCGCCCGGCCTGCGAGCCACTGATAGAGCTCGGCAGGGTTGACCAACGCGAGGTTGGTTTGTTCACCACCGGTTCGACCAAAGGCGCTGTTACCAAACGGGTTGAAGTAGTAGCACCGTCCTGCTGCAAAATTTCCACCGGATGCCGCGTAGGCCAGGTTACCCTCACCGGGAGTACCGGTGATCGGGTTACAGTTCGGACCACCACGACCGTTGATCGCAAGCAGCATCTGTGCCGACTGGGTGTCTTGCACCTGGGTGATGGCTGCGTCGTGTTCGGATTTGGTGACTGATGCGTCGAGGGTCCAGTCACGACCGGCAAGCTCCAGATCCCACAATGCACCGATCACCAAACGTTGGTCGGAGTAGTTGCTCTGCGTAAACGTGTCGAGTGGGCGGTCTTCTTTGGGCGTAAAGCGCGTACCACCGAGTAGTCGCGTGAGATTGTTCACTGAGATCGGCTCGATACCCCGGCGGAAGGCGTCTTCGATAGCACCCGGATGCGTGGCAGCGATGGGCAGTGAAGGCGCGTTAGGGTTCAGGGAGTTCAGGCGATCGAACTCCGAGTCATTGGCCGCGAATTCGAAGTACGCCTCAAACGAATCAGTAAAGTCGTAGTGACCTGTGACATGGAATTTCGTGAGTTGTTCGGAACCTTGCAACGCGAAGAAGGAGCCGAAGTCGTAAGCGCAGACGTTGCCGCCAAGTACGACGCCGATGGGACCACCTTCCTCGAGCGCGGAAGAGTTTTCACAATCCACATCTGCTTGCCCGAAAAGGGTTCCCTGCGGATTACGAGGATAACGATTGCCAGCAACCGGTTGACCGGGGTTTAGACCGTGTGCGGCCCACCGTATGGTCTGTCCACCTCGCGGCACGAGACGCCCTGGTTGTCCGGTTGAAGAGGCGCTGGATCCACCAAACCGGTCGTATCGATCAGCAATATTGATCTCGCCGCGATCCATGAACGATGCAGAGGCAACGATGCCGCCGCGATCACCCTGGATGCCCCACATACCTTCTATCTCATGGACACGACCTTCGCCGGTTTCTTCATCCACCGTGTATTGGTAGTTGACGTCCATGCCTTCGAATTCTTTTTTCGTCAGGAAGTTCACAACGCCGGCGATGGCATCTGAGCCATACAGCGCGGAAGAACCATCTTTGACGATTTCGATGCGCTCGATGGCGATGTTGGGGACCAGGCCGTTGATGTTGACTGACGCGTCGCCAGAGGGGCCATACCAGGATGGGACCTGGCGTTTGCCGTTAACCAGCGGCAACGTTGCGCCGTGCCCGAGGTTGCGAAGGTTGATGGAGTTGCGCCCATCGGCGCCTTCGCCCTGGAAGGTGGCTGCGCGCGTTTGGCTGCCTGACTGCCACGGAAGTGTGGCCACGATTTCAGCAACGTCTGCAGCACCGATGTCTTCGATGTCCGCGGATGTCACCACAGAGATGGGCGAAGGAGAGTCCTGCGCCGTGCGTTTGAGATAAGAACCGGTGACGACCACCTCTTCGATGGCCTGCTCCTTTGCAGCGGCCTCATCCGCCGCAACTGCCGCTGTCGAGAGCATGCATAAGCACACACCCGCCAGTGCGTAACGATATGTTTTCAATTTTCTCTCCCGTGATCTGTTTTCTATCCTCCTCGGGCCGTACGGCTTTACCGGCGCTCTGTCATCTTTGAAGCGTTGCCGCCCCTCCGAATTTCAAAAGCTGAATATCAAAATTTGAAGGTTAAAAGTTGAATCTCACTTGATGCGTCGAACCCGGGTGGATGTCCCGTTTTCTGATGTCATGAAATATCCGCCGATTTTGCCGCTGCGGATGGTAATCCGGTCCCCCTGGCGAAAGGGGTCGGTCGCGCGAGGCGCGTCTTGCAGCCAGATCTGATCGTTGGCCAATAGGAAGATAAGGTTCTGCGATTCACGGCGTCGAAGTGCCACGATGGTGGACTCGGCCAGCACCGGCTCACGCCTCGAAAAGAGCGCAGCGAAACCGCGTTTTTTACCGACAGACTCATCCGCGGTGTTGTTTGGATTTGTGTTTGCTGGCTTGTCTGATGTGCTGGTGGTTGCAGAGGGTTGGAGGTTCCCTTCCGTATTCGTGTGGCCACCCGTGTCCACACCTCCGCTTGATTCCCGGACAACGCGCTTGTTTCCGTCAGTGTCGACGGTTTCTTGAGGTGCGCGTTGGATTGATTGTGTTTCAGCGGTCACCGATTCGCTGGTGGCGTCCGTTTCTTTGGCGGCCGAATCCTTCGTGGCCGAATCCTTCGTGGAGGGAGGATTGCGCGGGAATTCACGGTCATAACACGCGAGACGCTCAGAAGGCTCATCAACGGACGCACAGTCGCTTGCCGCGTGTGTGATTGGCATGCAAAACACTGCGTAGATGAAGACTGTTGTGGTTGTCCTTCTGATGAGAACTTCCTTCTGCACCTCTCTCCCCCGAGCAAGATGGTGCAATCGAGACTACCCCCGCGTTGAAGAGAGTGTCAACGAGCAGTGTTTTCCAAGAGGAAAGGAGTCGGAAGGTCAGGACGGGGGTTATGGCCATAATCACGGTCACGGTCATGGTCATGGTCATGGTCAAGCTCTTGGCGCGATTCCCGCCAAGCGGGTGGAGTTCGATCCAACAACACGATTCGCTTCAGTTGTTCGTGTTGGCTGTCTTGTTTGTTCCAGGTGGCGTCGCTGCAACGCAATCACCGATGTGGTTGACGAGTTCGGAGTCGTTTCGTTGTTACGTCGATCCCTGGGCTTGCTTTGTAACGGGAAGGATTGGATTGTTCCTGCGTAGATCATTCGATCAGGAACCTCTTCATGTCACATGGCCGATTTTCGAGCCCTTTGGGCGCTGCGCTCACGGGATTTTTTGATCTCTTCCGAGCAGCACCGCTTAAACACCGCTACACCCCGGATATCCGCTTTGAAGGCAAGCGGGTGCTGATCACCGGCGCTACTTCCGGGCTTGGTTACGCAGTCGCGGAAGAAGTTGCACGACGGGGCGGCAGCGTCACTTTGGCGTGTCGGAGCGGCATCCCCCAGACCGGTGAAGCCATTCGCAAGAAGACCGGGAATGCCCACGTTGAAATGGTTCGTTGTGATCTCGCTGATCTGGTGTCGATACACGTGACGGTGAATACGCTCGCGGCATCCGGATCAAAGCTCGATGTGGTGGTGTTCAACGCGGCGGTAACACTGCCCAGGTCGCGACGTACGTCGAGCGGGCAAGATGAAATGTTCCTGGTGAACTACCTGGCCAATGTGATCCTCGCCTGTCTCTTGATAGAGCGAGGTTGCCTGTCACCCAAGGCGCGCCTGATTTTCATTTCCTCGGACAGTCATCGTGGTGCGTCGGCGGTGGACTGGAACGAGTTTGGACGCTACGAGGAGTACGGCGTCAGCAAGGCCATCAGCAACTACAGCTACTTCAAGCTGCTGATGAACACCATGGCAACGGAACTCGACCGTCGCCTCAAGGCACGAGGATCGACCTTGACGAGCAATTTGATCTGCCCAGGACCGGTAAACTCCAACATCATCAAAGAAGCGCCGCCGCTGTTACGCGCGATCTTGCGTGGTGTGTTCACGTTGATCTTCAAGTCACCGCCAAAAGCAGCAGAACCGGTGGTCTATCTCGCCGGAAGCCCGGATTTTGAAGGTCGCTCTAATGTGTACCTCCATATGTTTGCAGAGAAACCTATGGATGAAAAAGTCTACGACCCCGAGGAAGGCCAACGATTGTGGGAAGCATCCATCGACTTATGGAAGTCGTTTGATCCGCGCGCTGTATCGTTTTGAGCGGCCGCAGTGGGTGATTGCCGCGTCTTGATCAGGAAATGTAATCAGCCTTACGACCCGGCAACTTCGGTGCAGAGGCGATAGACTGCATCAGACAGGAGATACAAGTTGGACAACGTCACGCCGATGCGGGTACTGGTGGATCAAGTCGCGATCCGTCAATTACTCGCTACGCACAGCCGTGGTATCGATCGCACCGACACCGCGTTGCTCGATCAGGTCTGGGATGAATCAGGTCATGTGGCCTACGGATTCTTCACCGGTAAGCCACGAGAATTCTCGGCAACTGTGACAGGCCTTATGCGCGGAGGTCCGATTACCCTGCATCGCACCAGTAACATGTGGATCAAGGTGCGTGGTGATGAAGCCGTCTCCGAGAGTTATGTGCTCGCCTACACGGTCACGGATGATGATGGTGCGCCGCCCGTGCAGACGTTGATCGGCGGAAGGTATCTCGATCAGTTCAAACGCCATCACGCAGGATGGCGGATGACGCATCGCCAATACCTTATGGAGTGGAACGTGAACTGGGAGGGAACCGGTTCGACGTTGCCTGGATTCTCCTCAGCGTTTGGACCGATGGGAGGCCACGTTGATGCGGACCCATCCGTCGAATTCTTCAAACAACCTGCACCCTCTTCCTCCGGAGACCTTTCGATGCACAACACCGATCAATTGCTGACTCAGGTGGATGTTGCGTTGTCGAAGCTCGCCATTCACGAGCTGATCATGGCGCAGGCGCGAGCCGCTGATCGTCGTGATGCAGCGCTGCTCAAATCGGTATGGCATGACGATGCGACCGTGGATGTTGGCTTTTTCAACGGCAGCATATCTGGATATCCTGAAGCACTCTTTGCTGCCACCGCCGGACTTTTCCGCGTGTACCACTCCATCGCGAACGAGTGGGTTGAGGTGCAGGGAGAAACAGCGGTGGCGGAGAGTTATGTCATCGCGTTTACGACTACACCAACTCCTACAGGCGGTAGCGATGCGCTGGTAGGTGGTCGGTATCTTGATCGGTTCGAACGACGCAATGGGATCTGGAAATGCAGCCACCGGCAATTCGTCATGGACTGGTCCATGGATCAACCGGCCTCCGACCGAAGTGATGCGGGCATGTTGTCGATGTTGCCCTCAGGTGGACGCTTTCCGGACGATCCCGTTTATCCGCTCTGGGCCTCTCTGAAATAACCCTGTAACTCGTTGTGGCCGATGGCCCCGGTAAAATTTTAGGTCGTTGAAATAATAAGTTGATTAACTAATATCTCCGACGTCGGCGTGACACGCGCCTGATTCGGAGATTCCGGTGAATCAATCCGTCCAAACCCACACCAAACGCCTCGCAGAAATCGCCTCTCTGGATATCGGCAAAGCGCGGGCGCTACCGATGTCCATGTACAACGACCCGGCGCTTTTCGATGCAGAGATGGAGTCCATCTTTCGAACGGGCTGGATCTGTGTCGGACGCCTGGAGCAAGTGGAAAAACCGGGAGATTGGTTCACGATCGAGATCGCGGGTGAACCCATCGTCGTGGTTCGTGGTATGGATAAAAAACTACGCGCGCTGTCTTCGGTGTGCCGACACCGTTATTTCACGGTCGCGGAAGGGAAGGGACACTCGACCCGCTTCACCTGCCCGTATCACCTCTGGACGTATGAACTCGATGGGCGGCTACGGGGAGCGCCGCATATGGAAGATGTTTGTGACCATGAGGGTGAGCCGGTAAGGCTCCCTGAATTTAACCTCGATACCTGGCTCGGCTTCATCTTTGTTTCCCTCAGCACTTCACCTTCACCGCTGGTCGATTCGGTTGCAGGTGCCGAAGCGTATTGGCAGAACTACGACATCAGTACCTGGAAGGTGAGTCCTTGGGTCGATGAGGTGTGGCCGGGCAACTGGAAGCTCGCCATGGAAACCGCACTCGAGGGTTATCACGTCACCGGTCTTCATCCCGGCACCATCGACACCTTCATGCCCTCACGATCTGCGCGCTTTCAGGCATCTGCGGCGGATTGGACACTCTTCCGCCTCGACACGGTCTATGACGGCAGTTTTTCGTCTCTGCGTGCATATGCCGATCGAATGCCAGAAGGCGAAGACCGAACCTCTGCGCCCCAGTTCGGTTTTTTCCCTAACTGCGCGGTGTCCTGTTCACAGATGAGCAGCATCTGGCTGACCTTCCTGCCGTTGGATGCATCGCTAACCCGCGTCATTGGCGGCAATCTGGTCCCACCCGATCTGCACGCTCACTTTGAGATCCATGAAAAGGAACGGCTCGCCAACGCCGATGCGGTGAACGCGGTCAATGCCCAGGACGCCCGAGCTATGGTGAATCTGCAGAAAAACGTGCGTTCTCGATTCGCCGAGCCGGGACTCCTCAGTGAGAAGGAGCGCAATCTGCTGTGTTTTTATCGCTATCTGTCGCGGCAGCTTGGTAGCAATCGAACGAACGAGAACTTTTCGAAAAAAGGAGCCTGATGCCATGACACGTGATCAACTCTTGGGCACAACCCGAATCGGAATCCTCATCACACAACGTTCATCGGGATTGCCGATGGGTGTGCCAGTCTGGTTTGACTGGGATGGCGAACTACTTCGCTGTTTTGCAGCCAAGCGCTCAAAGAAGATCGGGCGCCTGCGTCGTGATCCCTTCGCCTCACTGTTGATCACCAACACGGTAGGAGAGACCGAGGGATGGGTCGCGTTTGATGGGCAGTTTGAAATCCACTCGCAGGGCGGTATTGAACTCGCCGACACCCTCGCGCCACGTTATTGGGATTTGAATGACCCCGCCAAACGCGCCGAACTCGATGGATGGAAACAAGCTCCTGAAGCCTTTGTCCTGCTGACGATGCGCCCAGAACGCATCCGGGAGGGACGTTAATCGTGGTTGCACCCAACAAGCTCTACGCAGTGATCAATCCACCCATCATCAAGCTGCTGCGTTCACCGCTGCATGGGTTCATGAGCAAGAACACCATGGTTCTCGAGTTTACCGGGCGAAAGAGTGGTCGAACCCTGGTGACCCCCGTGAGTTACTTTGTTGAGAGTGGCCGCATCCACGCATTTACCGGCAAGGGTACTACGTGGTGGAAAAACGTCGCGGTGAAGCCCGATGTAGAGCTCACCATCAAAGGTCGCCGACTCGCACGAAAAGCGACCGTTGTTGTGGATGATGCGCAAGCCATCGCGAACGCCATGGACCGATTCCTTCGTGCCGTACCGCGTGACGCAAAGTATTCGAATGTGAAGCTCTTGCCGGGTGGTGTGCCTGATCCCGATGATCTCCGTCGGGTCGCACCAGGCATGGTGCATGTTCACTTTCCCGTGGGTGATCTGTGAACCTGGTGCGTGCACCCAAAACCACCAAAGGAAACCGGACACGTGAACGGGTGTTTGACGAGGCCCGTCGCATCATCGTCGAACAAGGGTTTGATGCATTGGCCATGCGAGATCTCGCGCAACGTTGCGACATGCAGCTTGGCAATCTGCAGTACTACTTCGCAACACGTGACTCCGTCGCCATGGCTGTGATCGCGGCAGAGGCAGAAAGGGATATCAGTGCGGTTAACGATGTCATGCAATCGCATGACGATCCCCAGTTGGCACTCACGTTGATCGTCCACTCGCTCTTTGCGAGGTGGCGCGGCGAATCAGGTCTGATTTTCGCGACGCTTACCTATCTTTGCCTGCACAAACCTGAGTTTGTCGATTTGAAGAGGCAGATCTACGCGACGTTCTACAAATCCCTGGAATCGGTGATTCGCTCGTTGGATACCAAGGCGGCGCCAGCTGAAGTGCGCCTGCGGGTTGCACTGATCACCGCTGTCATCGATGGATCGGTGCACCAGATTACCGGTGGATCGAAGACCTTTGTGAACGGCGTCGCTGCAACGGTTGTCGAGATTGCCTGCGGCCGAGTTCGATCAGGTTCGTAAACGCAGCCTGTAACTCTTCCTGGGAAGTTCCTCCATAGTTCACGTTGACGAAGAGGGTGAGATCCGCCAACCCTTCAAACGACTGCAATCTGCGGCGACCTTCAGCGAGTGTTCCACATACCGTCACGGTATCGACGATATCGTCGGTGAACGCCTCCATGGCCTTTTCGATCTTCCCCTCGGGTACGTACCGCGCGGCGGCATCTGCGGCTCTGGAAAATCCCTGCTCGCGGAGTACGTAGTCGTAATAGGGATGCGGCAGCGGTGCATACAAGTGACAAATCGCCGAACGCGCGGCTTGCCTTGCGGCATCGGGATCTCCACCGACAGAAACGAAAGGTGCGAGCGTGACGCCAAGGGTAGCAGGATCACGCCCAGCGGATTGTGCAGCCGAACGAAAGCGCGGCAGCACGATCTCTCGCAGATAGTCGGGGGAAAGCAACGCACCAAGGGCGATGCCGTCTGCCACCTGTCCCGCCACTTCTGTCATTTTCGGAAAGAGGGCGGCGAGAAAGACCGGAATCGAGGAACGAAGTGGCGCCACCGCGGGTGCCCAGTGCATACGATGAACGTCACCGTCGATGTCGACGCGCTCACCGAGGGGTGTACCGACGGCGGCTTTCAGTTGGTGGATGTACTCTCGCATCTTGGTCAATGGCTTTTCCTGAGGGACGCCTTGCCACTCTTCGTTGATGTGTTTGTTACCGGTACCGATGCCAAGTACCAGCCGGCCACCGGAGAGTTCGTCAAGATCGATGGCGCTCATCGCAGTGAGCCAGGGAGAGCGGCCATAGGCATTGAGAATGTAGGGGCCGATCTCGACTTTTTCGGTCGCCATCGCAATCGCGGCGAGACCAACAAATCCGCTCCGCCAGGCCTCACACAGATAGACCGCGTCGAGGCCTGCCAATTCTGCTTCTCTCGCAAGTTCCGCCATTCGACGGATGGTGGTGCCGCCGCCTGAAAAGATGAGTCCGGTACGCATAGGTTTTACTCTGCTCCTGCTACTGAATCGCGCCATCAACGCTACGCCAACAAGGCGGCAACCGTCGAGGGTTCTACACTCCCTGTTTCACCCCTCTATCGAATCAACCTTTTTAACGCGCGCTGTGCGTTGTCGCGCTCTTCTTGGGAAGACTGCGGATCATCGAGAATCGACTGCCAATAGTCCTCTAGTGTTGGTGTATTCGCCTTTCGGTGAGGCGCTCCTTCTGGCAAGTGTTTGCGCCATTTAACCACTTGATCGTTCATGCGCCTTAGCGTGGATGTTAGGTTTGAAGAGTTTTCCGGCGTCGCCATGGCGGTTTCCAACTCGCTATACGCCGCGTCGAACTCTGTCGTGTTTTCGGCGTCCTGGAACGCATCTTTCAGCTTATCGAACAGCCAGTGTTCCCCCATTGATTTTGCAGCGGTGCGTAAACTGGCTGGCAGTTCGCGCTCCGGTGAACAGGCCAATGCATGCAGCTCACGTGCCTGGTGGTATCCGCTCTGGCGATACGCGCTGACCGAACGCACCAGTGCTGGCAATCCACTTTTCGGCATGAAGCGTTCCATGACCTCCAACAACCCCTCATCCGTGGTAGTCAGTTCACGAACGTTCATCAGGCTGATCGCGAGCATCTCAAAGGCTCTCGGCTCTATTGATCGCAATTCCAGCGCACGTATCACTCGGTCAGCGACCCGGCGTGCTTCTTCTGGACTAAGGGCTTCGTCGAGCGAAGCGAAGTTCTGCATCCGTTCAGTCAGCTCGAACTGGGCGGCCATCACGTGCATACCAGCATCCTGGGAATCCAGCGCAACGGCCCGATTCACGTCCTCACGACCTGCTTCTGGATCGTTTCCCTCGAACTTCACCATCGCGCGGAGTTCGAACCCTTTTGGATCATTGGGATGTTCGTTGATCAATCGGTTGGCGTGGTGCAAAGCAAGTTCCATGTTGCGAGTGGCTAAAGCCAGGCGGCCGAGCGCGGCTTGCACCTGGATCGGGGTTGCGGGCATGACAACAAAACTATCGACCCGATCTGGAATGTCGATTTTGGCCATCGAGTACTTACCTCGTTTGAGATAGGTACGCAGTGCCTTATCTCCTTCTTCCAGCGACATGCCGAAAGCGGATTTGAATGCCGCGTCGACAGGTTCAGTACGGATACGACTCGCCAAATCAGACAACGATCTTTGGTGTGCTCCGTTGTTCCCGAACGCCGCAAAGTGCACGAACGCCCATGCTTGGGGGTAATACCGAACGTCCCCATGGATCGCCTCATCCTGACCGAGCGCAAGGAATTCACGCAGTGGCCGCAGACCTAAGGAATCTCTGATTAATGTCTGTTTCCGCCATAACTTCGTTGATCGTCGCTCCAAAAAATCGCGGAACTACTGCATTTCCGCGATTTTTCTACGCTCCTCCCGCCTCGTTCTGACGAAAACATCAAATTAATCAGAGTTTCCCTAAGTCGCGCAGCAGCTGGACGTGCCCAGGCAAATCCCGTCCCCACAGGGCGTTACCGCCACGGATTTCGATGGTCGACAACACTTCGGCGTAACCTTCGTTGAACCGAGCGGCAACTGCTGGCGATGCGCACTGAAAAACCAGTGCACCGCTTCGTGGTTGAGAACATGTCGGGTTTCGCGCGAGAGTTTGGTTGCAGGCAAGGCCATGACGCTCCAATCGGCCTGGCGGCCGAAGACGCCACTGATTTTTTTTGCTTGTCCGGATGCGGTGCGCGGTCGATAGGGTGCGAAGTTCTTATCCCTGTTGAACAGCACAATGGTGAGCGGTGGTAGCCCCTTGCGTTCGAAGGCATACAAGCTGAAAAGTGCAGAAACGAACTGGTCAAACTCTCCGGCGAAGCCGCGTGTTTTCCGTTCATCCAACTGCGAGATGACGGTGAACTCAGGTGTTTCCAGTCGTAACCAGTCTTCTTCTGCTGCAAAAGCGGGCGGGGCGATAACAAGAAACAACAAACCAGCCAGGACACGCGTCGCGCAGCGTATTGCGATCCCCATACACGCCCTGACCGCGTGCGACAACACCCGATGTGTAACCACTCCCTGCTCCACACACATGCTGCCGAAGTATCGCAGCGCCTCCGCGGTGCCGGCAATCTTGGCTGGCTGTTAAGCGTCTGCAGGTTTCGGCGCGGCCAGGAGGTCCTTCAGGGATAGTTTTGCATTGGTCTCAATGGTCTGGGTGTTCCAAAGATCTGCGAACTGGAATGAGCGCGGACAGTGGAAGTAGGCCTCATCGATATCGATGAGCATGCCTTGAATGAGTGTGCTGTTGTGATCGGTCCAGCTAAGCTCGGGCTCCGCAACAAGCTTACGCACGTCACCTCCGCCAATGCGACGCACGCGACCATTTACTCGAACGGTGACGTTGATTCCGGGAATCATGAAGACCAGTCCGACCTTTGGATTGGATTCAAAGTTCTCGAAGCTCTGGAACAACTTGTTGCCACCGATGTCGGGCAACATCAGCGTGCGTTCGTCGATCACTTTCACAAATCCGGGTTTGCCGCCCCGGGGTGTGGCGTCGCAATCACCAGTTGCATTGGCCGAGGACATCACCAGGAAGGGTGAGTGGGTGATGAAGTTCCGGTGAAAGTCCTCAAGGGTCGGTTTGACCTTGGTTGCGGCGATGGGGTGAACGCCACCCAACGCGATGCGAAGTTCGTCGATGGTTTCTATGGTGCTCTCGTTCCCGATGTGAGTTCAGTAGAAAAGTTGAGACGGTCGTTGGTAATGAGGTAGACGATCTGCGTTGACGTCGGGAGAGTCAACCCTTAGATGCAAATAATTCTCATTTGGTCGGGTAGAGAAGCTGCATCCCCACATGCGTCGAGTTGGCCGCACGCCTTAAAATGCGTTTTAATCCATACCCCGACACCTGCCGAGCCCACCTTCAACATGCCGAGCTGGGAAACCGCCAAATCCCAACGCCGTGACGACATCGTCGCCGCCGCACGAGCATTGATGCGCCGCTCGGGGGTTGATGGCTTTTCCATGCGGGTGTTGGCGGAAGAAGCCGGAGTGAGCATTGCTACCCCTTACAACCTCTTCGGTTCGAAGCAGGCCATCCTGCTCGAAGTGCTCGCGGCTGATCTCAAGGCTTATGAAACCGCGCTCGCAGAGATGCATGCCGACGAGATTGAGGTGCTCTTTCGTACCGTCGAGATGATGACCGAGGTGTTCGCCGAAGAACCCGACCTCTATCGAAGTGTCATTGCCGCCGTCAGCCGCGATGGCGGTCCTGAATTCCGTTTTATGGTGAGTGGCCCGCGTTATCTCCTGTGGAAGCGCTTGTTGCGCGAAGCCACTGAAGCCGGGCTCCTGCGTGCGGATGTCGACCCGGACGCGTTCGCCATCACCGTCACCCAACACATGTTCGCCAACGTGCTCGATTGGGCGCTAGGCAACTTGTCGCTCGCCGAAATGTCAGGACGCATTCGTTATGGTCTGGCGTTGTCGCTGGTCGCGATCGCGACGCCACGCAGCCGCGCGCAAATCGAGTCGCGACTGAAAAACGCCGAGATCCTGCTCCAACAATTCTGGCGTGCGGCGCTTGCTGCACGATTGAAAGATGGGCCACTCGATACAGAAACCCGCGCGGTGCTGGCCGATCAACTCATTCACATTGAAAACCGATCACTCGAGGAGTCTGCATGAGTGCCACGTTATCTGCGGTTCGCCGCTCGATTTTTCCAAGCGCCGACGACACCTGGACCACCATCGCTGCGCGTGAACTCAAGGGCACGCCCGAAGCTGAAGCGGTCAGTTTGCTGCAGAGCTGGAACATGCATGTCTTCATGCGCGCAGCCGCTTCGATGGGATCGCCGCGTGCGGGCAAACAGATTCTGCCGAGTGATGTGATTTTTGTGGAAGCGCCCAAAGCTTGAAGGCGATGCGATGAGTGTTGCTGTGATCACCGCAACGCGCGTCGGCGCTGCCCATGATGGTGTGGCGGAGCTCGTGGTAACGCTTACGCACGGTAACGGCTCGACTTCGGAAGTGATCCTTGATCACTTCGCATCGTCGGAGCTACTGCGCAGTTGTGAGGCCACGCACCCGGATGAGTTGCTCGGTGCAGGGTTTGAGAAGGTCAGAGACGCGCTTGCGGTGTCGTGGAATCGCTTCCAGACAACGTGAACAGATTTGTTAAACGATTGAATTCAAAGAGACGGAGAGAGGAGAACATCATGCTGGACTTGGTCATTCGTAATGGACTGGTCGTCGACGGCTCAGGTCTTCCGGGCTTCAGTGCCGATGTTGGCGTGCGTGGTGGACGCATCGTGAAGATCGGCCACATCGCTGAAGCGGGCCATGAAGAGGTGGACGCGCGTGGCAAGGTGGTTTCACCGGGCTTCATCGACCCCCACACCCACTTCGATGCGCAGCTGCTGTGGGATGGCTATGCCAAACCCGCACTGACGCACGGTGTGACCACGGTCGTTCCTGGAAACTGTTCCCTTTCCCTTGCGCCGCTCAAAGCCAAACACCGCATGAAGCTCGTCGGCATGTTTAACCAGATCGAAGAGATGCCGAACATCGCCTTCGAAACGGGCGTCGAGTGGAATTGGGAAACGTTTGATGAATACGTGAAGCGCATCGGCAAAGACCTCTCCATCAACGTTGCACCGCTCGTGGGTCACAGCCTGCTGCGCCTTTGGGTAATGGAAGATGCGTCAATGGAGCGCACGGCGACATCATCAGAGTTGAAAGCCATGCAAGTTCTGCTCAGGCAGTGCCTGGATGCAGGGGCGGTAGGGCTTTCCACCAGCTTCGTCGACATGGACGAAACCCTGAAGCCCGTACCGAGTCGTCTGGCCGATCAGGAAGAGCTGCATGCGCTCTGCGAAGTACTCGCCGAATACGGCCGCATTCTGCAAATCGTGCCGGAGTTCTACGATGCCGACGTCACCATCGCACGTGTCGATCAACTCGCCGACCTTTCCATCCAGTACGGCATTCCCACCACGTTCTCGCCACTCTTCGTCAACGCGGACAACAGCAACGGCGTTGATCGTGTGATGAAGCGGGTTGATGAACAGTTTGCGCGAGGGGCGCGGGTATGGCCACAGGTGCAGACCCGTCCGATCGATATATCCTTCTGTTTTGCAGTGCCGAGCCTGCTCTTTATCCGATCCCCGAGCTGGTATCGCGTTATGCGTTTCGGCAGCCACGACGACATCCTCAACGCGTTCCGCAATCCGGAACAACGTAAGAAGATGATTGCTGAAACCACGATGCTCAACATGCTCTGGCCACGGCTCGTACTGCGTCAGGTGAAGACGGATGCGAACCAGCAGTTCGTCGGCAAGACCCTCGCTGAAATTGCAGAGCTGCGTCAGACCACGCCGGTGGATGCCATGATCGATCTGTCCCTTGAAGAAGATCTCGATGCGCACGTCCTCGCCGGTGACATGGGTCATAACGATTACGCGCGTGTTGGCGCGTTGCTCTCGCATCCGCGTGTGCATGTCGGCGCGAGTGATGGTGGTGCGCACATCCTTTCGTTCTCGACGTACGGCGACACCGGGTTCCTTTTCAGCAAGTTCGTGCGTGATACCAAGTCACTCACGCTTGAAGGGGCGGTGAAAAAGATCACGTCGGATACGGCGAACATCTGGGGTCTTCCAGATCGTGGTCTGCTGCACAAAGGTTATGTGGCAGATATCGCCGTGTTTGAGGCTGATGCGATTGACCGTGGTCCTGAGTATTACGTGCAAGACGTACCCGGCAACGGTTCACGTTATGTGCGTGATGCTGTGGGTGTCGACACGGTGATCGTGGGTGGGAAGGTCGCCTGGAGTCGTACCTCGGGATATCGCAACGATGCACAAGGCGTTGTTCTTCCCGGCCAAGTCGGAGGAGCGGCATGAGTTTCGATGCCATCAAGCAACGGCGCATCTCAACCAACGGCATTTCGCTCAACATCGCGGAGCAGGGGGAGGGGCTGCTGGTCCTTATGCTGCACGGC
>SYFY01000045.1 GCA_005799745.1 Gammaproteobacteria bacterium | reverse complement strand
GCGTCGCTGACGCGCTGCAATTCATTTCGTATTACCACCCCACCGACTTTCTGCGCGCCATGGTGAAAGCGTGGGAAGCGGAAGAGTCCCTGGCCGCCAAGGCCGCATTGACCCAGGTACTGGTGAATTCCCGCATGTGCGCCATCGGCAAACGTCCCATCTGCCAGGACACGGGCATCGTCAACGTCTTCCTCACCGTGGGCATGGATGTGCGTTGGGAAGGCGATCTGTCCGTTGAAGACATGATCAACGAAGGGGTGCGCCGTGGTTATGGCCATCCCGACAATGTTCTGCGTGCATCCGTGCTTGAAGACCCTGACGGGTTGCGTCGCAATACCAAGGACAACACGCCCGCGATCATTCACACCAAGATCGTGAAAGGCGACAAGCTCGAAGTGGAAGTGGCCGCGAAGGGTGGTGGCAGTGAGGCCAAGGCCAAGTTTGCGATGCTTAATCCTTCAGACTCGGTGATCGATTGGGTCCTCTCGGTGGTGCCGCAGATGGGAGCCGGTTGGTGTCCCCCCGGCATTCTCGGCGTAGGGATTGGTGGCACCCCCGAGAAAGCGATGTTGCTCGCCAAAGAAGCGTTGATGGAGCCGCTCGATATGGCGGAAATTCGTGCGCGTGGCCCGCAGAGCAAGACCGAAGAGCTGCGTATCGAGCTGATGGACAAGGTCAACGCACTCGGTATTGGTGCACAAGGGCTCGGTGGTCTCACCACAGTGCTCGATGTGAAGGTGAAAACCTACGCGACCCATGCCGCGAACAAGCCGGTAGCCGTCATTCCGAATTGCACGGCGACACGACATGTGCACTTTGAGTTGGATGGTTCAGGTCCAGCAGTGTTTGAAGCGCCAGACCTTTCCGAGTGGCCCGATATCGCTTTTGAGATGGGCCCGGAAGTAAAGCGCGTGAATCTCGACACGTTGACACGTGAAGAAGCGGGTATGTGGAAGTCGGGCGACACGCTCTTGCTCAGCGGCAAGATGCTCACCGGTCGTGATGCTGCCCATAAACGTCTGATCGACATGTTGAATCGTGGCGAGAAGCTGCCCGTCGATTTCACCAATCGGGTGATCTATTACGTCGGACCGGTGGATCCTGTGCGTGATGAAGTCGTGGGACCAGCAGGTCCAACCACCGCGACGCGCATGGACAAATTCACGCGCCAGCTGCTCGAAGCGAGCGGCTTGCTCGGCATGGTCGGTAAGTCAGAGCGTGGCAAGGCTGCCATCGATGCTATCCGCGACAACAAGGCGGTCTCGATGATCGCTGTGGGCGGCGCCGCGTATCTCGTGGCCAAGGCCATCAAGGCTGCGAAAGTGCTGGCCTTTGAAGACCTTGGCATGGAAGCGATTTACGAATTCACAGTCCAGGACATGCCAGTGACGGTATCTGTGGATGCACGGGGAGAATCGGTACACATCGAAGGACCCAAAATCTGGTCGGCGAACATCGCCAAACGTATCAAGACTGCGGAGGTTTCATGATGATCCTGAGGCGTTCCTTTCTGAAATCGGCAGGTACTGCACTTGCCCTCGCCGCATTGCCGGTGAAACTCTTGGCCGATGCGGTGAAGGGCATAGCGGAATCGCCACTCATTTACATCACGCCCCTTAAGGCAGATGGCAGTGAGAGCAGTTGCCAGGCGGAAGTTTGGTTCCAGCAACACGACGGTGCCATGTACGTAGTGACCTCGAGCAAGGCCTGGCGTGCCGTGGCGGTCGCCAAAGGCATGAAGAAGGCTCGTGTCTGGGTGGGTGATGTCGGCCCCTGGCAAAATGCTGACGGCAAATACAAGGCGCTGCCTGTGATCATGACCGACGGCGCTATCGTTCGCGACAAAGCCGTGCAGGACGCGGTTCTTGAAAAAATGGGTGGCAAGTACTCGGCGGAGTGGAGCACGTGGGGGCCCAGATTTCGGGATGGTCTCGCGGATGGATCTCGTATGATGTTGCGCTACAGCGTCATCTAAGCACGGCGTCGTCTTCTTCCATGCAGGCCGCCTCGTCATACCCGGAAGAGGCGACTGCCGCATTTTTCTGTGACCCGCCGTGGCAAGGCGGCGCCCCCCGTTACAAGATAGGGCTTAGCCCCATTGATCGACGTGCGTGGTTGCAAGAGCCGGCGTCACCGGAAGACCATGTACGTAAGCAGACGCTCTATGCGTCAAGAATGAATGATGTGGTCGCGATCCAGAAGGCTGCAGAGCGCCACGTTGAACCGTTTGTTGCCTTGTTGCGCGACCACTGTGGCGAACTCGGCTACCCGACACCGGCATCCGGCTTCGGTAACTTTGCGGATGCAGCGCTCTGGGTGCCCGACGATCTTTGTTTAATGGTGCGTTCAGGCCATCAATACGCCTTAGCCGCAGCGTCTCTCTGTGCGCCATCGTTCTGGACCCTTCGAGAAAAGCTGGGTCAGCCCCTCATCGGTTTGCACGCGGGCCACGAAGGTCTGAATGAACTGCTTGCGGATCGCATGCAAGCCGTTTTTGAACGACTGCCGCAAGACCGCGTGCTGGCGCGAAGTAACTGGTTTCTCCATGGGCCGAGTCAACTCTTTGAACCCCGCGATCGCACCATAGATGATCCAAACTGCGTTGAGGACGCAGTGATCCGCAGCGAACGGCAAACGCTGCGCCGGCTCAATGCAGACTGCGTCATCTTCACTATTCGCGTGCGTCTGATCCCATTCGCGCGGATTCTGGACTTTCCCGAAGCCGCAGCAGATATGGCACAGACGATTCGAAATCTCACCGCTGCAGAGTTACTCGCATTCAGCCTTCGGCATCGGATTTCCGAACTGCTCGAATTCCTTGACACCTCAGCCTCAAATGCTCGGAGAAGATGATGCGTATTGCGATCGGTGGCATCGACCACGAAACCAATACCTACACAGCAGGGCTGACACGCATCAGTGACTTTGGTGTGGTACGTGGCGATGCCTTGCTCGAAGCACGAGACATGTAGACGCATGTCGGTGGCGCGGTGCGCACATGTGAGGCACGCGGCGTGACGCCTGTGCTCCTACTTCACGCCTGGGCGCAATCGTCAGGGACCATCGAGGCAGAAAGTTTCAGGATGTTGAAGCAGGAGTTGCTTGAACGCCTCTCGGCAGCGCTGCCCGTCGATGGTGGCGTGTTGTGTCTGCACGGTGCAGGAGTGGTCGAAGGTACTCCGGACCTTGAAGCCGATCTGGCTCGTACGAGTGCTTGTTGGCAAGAATGTGCCGGTGGTCGCGGTGTTTGATCTGCACGGCAATGTCATGCAGGCCATGGCGGATCAACTCAACGGCATCTTTCCTTGTCACCAGTATCCGCACATTGATCTGCACGAGCGCGCGGAAGAAGCCATCGATCTGGTCATCATACAACTGCGCGAAGGCTGGCGAAGTCAATGTGAGGTGATTCAATTGCCGCTGTTGTTGCCTACCTCCACAACCTTTGAGGGTATCGGTGCGCGAGTGCTCGCAGAAGTGCTTGAGCTTGAACGATCGTCAGGGCTCATTGATCTCTCCTGGTTTCACGGGTTTCCCTATACCGATATTGCGCATGTCGGCGCGGCGATTGTGGCGATCAGCAAGGATGGGAATGGACGGGGTGTTGCAGAACGCATGGCTCATTCATTGTGGGCACAACGTGAGTCGTTCCGGGCGATCAGTCTGGATGGACCGGCAGCGGTCGCTGTGGCGAAACGGGTCGCTGAGAGTACTCTGTCTGGCCTAGTGGTCATCAACGAAACCTCCGATAACTGTGGTGGTGGTGCGCCTGGTGATGGCACCCACTTGCTGCGGGCCATGCTCGATGCTGGCCTGGGCTCTGAGGCGTGCTTCGGTTTCGTGGTCGACCCGGTGACGGCGGCAGCCGCGCATCAGGCAGGCACGGGTAAAATCATCGATGTTGAACTCGGAGGACGCACCGATGACCTGCATGGAGAACCGATTCGAGCGAGTGCCTATGTGAAGGCGCTCCATGACGGACGGCTCATTCTTCAGGCGATGATGAAAGGCTCGCCGCTTCATTTGGGCCCCATGGCACGACTCATGATCGATGGTATGGATGTGATTGTTGCATCGCGACGCTCCCAGACCTTCGATACCGAGCCATTTCTGGAGCTCGGTCTGGATGTGCGGCGTTATCGTTATGTGGCACTGAAGTCGAGCAATCACTTTCGTGCCGGCTTCAAGGACGTTGCCGGTGCGATCGTTACCGCCGACACCCCCGGGCTTGTCACGCACAACATTGCAGTGTTTCCACGGCGAGCGACCAATCAACCGATGTGGCCGCTCGATCCTCATGTACATTTTTCGATTGGAGCGAATTGATGGCGAGACCGGTTTGTATTGTCACGGGTGTAGGTCCCGGTACGGGCTCTGCGGTGGCGCGGCGGTTTGGGAGGGACTACGACGTTGCGTTAATCGCACGTAACCATGAACGTCTTGAATCTGTGCAAGCTGGGTTGCCTGGTGCGCGGATATTTCCTTGTGACGTCAGCGATGCGGCTGCCTTTCGGGAGACGCTCGGTCGGATCAAGAGTGAGATGGGTGCACCTGAGGTCGTAGTGCACAACGCCGTCGGTGGCGCTTTCGGGAATTTCCTCGACATCGACCCCGCTGTGCTGCAGAAGAACTTCGAGATCAATACGCTTGGCCTCCTGCATTTGGGTCAGTGTGTGGCGCCTGACATGATTGCCAAGGGGCGTGGAGCCATTGTCGTCACTGGAAACACGGCCGCTTGGCGGGGCGTTGCACATTTTGCCGGGTTTGCGCCGACCAAGGCGGCACAACGCATTCTCGCCGAAAGCATGGCTCGTCATCTGGGACCCCTCGGTGTCCACGTCAGTTATGTCGCCATCGATGCGGTCATCGATCTTCCGTGGACCCGCAAGCGTTGGTCAGATAAACCGGATGACTTTTTTTGCAGGCCGGATGACATCGCCGAAGAGTGTTATCGGCTTGCGCATCAGGCGAAATCGGCGTGGACTTTTTCAAGTGTGATTCGTCCGTTTGGTGAAAGCTGGACGATGCAGAGCTGATGCGACTGTTGGTTTCGTTGCTA
This sequence comes from Gammaproteobacteria bacterium, assembly GCA_005799745.1. GTDB lineage: Bacteria > Pseudomonadota > Gammaproteobacteria > Pseudomonadales > Azotimanducaceae > SYFY01. The sequence goes on along the minus strand of SYFY01000045.1, from coordinate 2,439 downwards.
CTGGGGTTGCTGTTTTCGACCAGTGTTGCTGATGAGGACGAAGTTCGCATTCGGTTCGCCGCGATGGGTGATGTGCCGTATCGGTCAGAAGAACGTATCAAGCTTGCTACCGATCTCCTCAAGCTTCCGGCAGACACCGCTTTTGTAGTTCATGTCGGTGACATCAAACCGGGTACGCCTTTTTGTGGTGAAGGTGAATACAGCAGCATCGCTCAGATTCTGAAAGGTTCTCCTGTTCCGGTATTCGTCCTACCCGGAGACAACGAATGGAATGACTGCGGGAGGCCGCAGCGGGCGTGGGGCTTCTGGATGAAACACCTGCATGGTTTCGAGCGGCAGTGGCCGCGATTCCAGAATGTGGTGAGGCAAAGCGAGCAACCGGCGAATTTCACCTTTGTGCGCGACGGGGTTCTGTTTCTGGGGCTGCACATTGTTGGTGGTCGCGTGCACGACGCTGCAGAGTGGACGGCAAGGCACCATCAGAACCTCACCTGGTTGCAGCAACACTTGTTGTCACCACAGGATTCTTCGGCGGTTAGGGCTGCCGTGATTTTTGGCCACAGTCAGCCATCCGAAGCGACTGCTCAGTTCTTCCGGTCATTCTCTGATGTGGCGAAGATGTTTGATCGTCCGGTTCTCTACCTGCACGGCGACGGTCATCGTTGGGTAAAGAATCGGCCATTCAAGGCGAAAAACTTGCTTCGCGTCCAAGTGGATTTGGGTGGCAAAGCGCCACCCGTGATCGTGAGTGTTAAACGCGACGTGAATGATCCCTTCGATTTTGATCGGCGTTCATGATCGATAGAGGGAAACGATCAGTGCGGCGATTGCATTGAATCGAACCATTGCAGAACTTTGGGCGCTGCCTCCAATATCGACTCGTCGTGGTTGTAATCGCCGACACTCAACGCATCAAAGGGGATACCTTCCATCTTGGCGCGAATCGCCATGGCAATGATGTCAGAGGTTGGCACATCCACGTCCTTGTTACCGTAGTACGCTCGAACAGGTATGCGTGGAGCCCAATCGAGGATGCTGTTCTCCGTGAGGCGGTCGATGAACCAGTGTCGCCCGCCTTCCTGAAGGACCTTAATCATGGGTTCGGTCAACAGCTCTTTTGGGTCCTTCGGAAGGGCCGCAATGATCGGCGCGCCATCCCGCTCACCATCAAACAGACGTTCCGCGGTTGATGCCCAAGGTTCACGGAGAATGTCAGTGACGGGTTGTCCGTAAACGCGAGCGTAGGACAGTGCAACCCACGCGACGTAAAGACTGCCAAATCTCGATTCGCCGTTGAGCACTCCAGGAAAGCCCGTCTGCGCAAGATCAAGCGGCCCGCCGATTGACCCAGTACCTCTGAGTTTCCAGGGAAATGTCGGCTCCGTTTCGATCCAGCGGTGCGCGGCGTAACTCGCATGTCCACCTTGGGAAAAATCGGTGAGGTACAGGCCGTTGGCAATTTGTCGTTTTTCATCGGCGATGATGCGATGAGCAGCGCGTGACAAGTTGACGACTGATGCTGCAATGGAGCGTGTGTGGTAATATGCGGGAAGAGCAGTAGATGCGCCGAAGCCCAGATAGTCTGGTGCCACCATGGCGCAACCCGCACCCGCGAAGATGGCAACGGCAAATACACCGTTGTAGAGGTCAGGCTCGGAAGGTGCTTGAGGTTTGAGCGTGGCGGTGTCGTGTTGCCAACTGACGAGACCCTTCAGTGGGACATCGCCGGTGGAAGGAAGCGCCATGAGACCGGTTGCTGGTCCTAACCTTCCTGAAGGTCCTTCGCTCCAGTACGTCACCCGATATAAAGCTATACCGTGTTCCAGTGGGAATCGGTCATCGAGATCCCGCCACCAGAACAGCGCTTTGAGGACCCAACGGGGCCAGAAGGGGAGACTTTCCGCGTTGATCACGTCACCTGCCTCTGGCGCAGAGGGCGTTGTTCGGAGTTTGAGTTCACCGAGTTTGAGTTCAGGAGTGCAGGCGCAAAAACCGGTCAGACCGCAGAGCAGCAAAAAGAAAGTGATGCGACGTTTGAAGCTATTCATGAGCTGCTTACAATAGGATCGAAGCTCCTTAGATGGAGTAGAGAGGACTAAGGTTTGTATGACTAGGACTTTGTTTCGCAGCTCGGAAACCGTTCCGCGCGCGGGGCGGTAGAGGAAATAAAGAGGAAATAAAGAGAATAGAAAGAGAATAGAAAGAGGTAAAGAAAGAGGAAAGAGGTGCGGGGGCCTGAAGCCCCCGCTACTCAGCGACCTAAGGGACGTGAATCGTTACACCAGCCCGTCGTACTTACGGAGTTCATGACGACCTACCACCATGTGATGCACTTCGTCCGGACCGTCTGCGATACGCAGCGTACGCTGACCGGTGTACATCTGTGCCAGCGGCGTCCACTGAGACACGCCAGTGGCGCCATGAATCTGGATCGCCTGG
>SYFY01000044.1 GCA_005799745.1 Gammaproteobacteria bacterium | reverse complement strand
TGGCGGCGTTACGATTCTTGCCTCTTGTCTTGCCTCTTGTCTTGCCAAGAGGGGGCTACGGCCATTGGCGGCGAACCGCGCCTTGCCAGCCGCCTTGCAGGGTTCGCTGAAAGGACGCGAATTACTAACTCAGGACACTAGGCATTCGTTTCAAACGCTCAATCGTCGATAGAGGCAACGGCTCTTCCTTCATATCTGCCGGTACTTTAATCCCATGCGCCAAAAGCTGTTCCATAACCACCTTGCACGCGGCCTGCAGGTCGGCCTCGTGGTCCGCCATAGAGGCGAGGGGAGGATCAGCCTTGGTCAAATGTGGAAAGGTCAAACGCGGAAAGTCCGCTTTCATACCTTGAGGCTTCAGCTTCGATCAACGAACCGGAGTTTACATCTGAGCGCGGCTGAACAAAGTTGGTCAGTCGATCGTGAATCGTGTAGCTGGCGGCGACACTGCGTAAATCGCTCGCGTCACCTCAAGTTCCGGTTTTCGATTGCTGGAACCGGCGCGCCAGGAACGACTGAAACCCCTCTAGCGGCACAGGCATCGACAACAAGTATCCCTGTACTTCTGTGCAGCCGGCTTGAGCCAGCGCGTTGAGCTGTACTTTGGTCTCCACGCCGACACCTACGGTACGCAAGTTAAATCGATGACCGAGGTTGCAGAGCTCGCTGGCAAGTGCGGTTGCAGCAGGATCGGAGCCGAGTCGAGCCACCAGCGCTCGATCAAGCTTGAGTGTGTCGGCCGGGCATCGCAACAGCTTGTCGGCTTCGATCAGATCAGCGCCGAGTCCGTCGATGGCAAAACGAACCCCGAGATCACGGAGCCTATACAGGTGACTGCGATGATGATCGACCAGGTAAAGGAGCTGCTCGTGCGTGAGTTCAAGCTCCAGCATTCCAAGGTTCAGCCAACGCTCCGCAATTAAACGTTGGATCTGACTGTTGATTACCCCTTTTTCAAACTGTTGAGGTGAAACGTTGACACCAAGGATGATGGGTTGCAAAAGATGTTCGAACCAGGTAACCGCTTGGCCACAGGCGCGCTCCAGTACCCAGTCACCGATACGAGCCATCTGGCCGGATTGTTCTGCAATCGGAACGAAGTGACTCGGTGCGAGTTCACCAACTTCCACTCCTTGCCAACGCAGCAGCGTTTCCACGCCAGTAAGGCGATCTCCGCTGATCGACCACTGCGCCTGCAGCATGAGAGAAAATTCTTCACGTGTGAGCGCGCCAGGAATTCGTTCACCGAGACTCGAGGGGGGTGTGCCTACCGCGCGGTCGCCGCCAGCTTGTATGGCATGCATCTTCGCAGCCCATGCAGCGCGAAACACGCGCTCGGGATCGAGACAACGTGCCTCGACAGCGAATCCGGCACTGGCGGTGACGTGCAAGGTTCCCCCGCGCCAAGCAATGCCGGGGCGAAAGGCTTCAATCAGCTGACGCGCGCAATCGCCTGCGGATGATTCGGTGGCTGCGGGGATCAAGACAATGAAGCACGTGGCATCGAAGAAGCCGAGCTGGTGGCTGGAACCGAGCTGCGCCTGGATGAAATCGGCGAGATGACCTAACAGATCGATTTTGCTGATGGGGTCCATGTCGGCGTAGAGAAAGTCGCCGTGATCCACCTGCATCACCACGATGCCAATACTGGTGCCGTTGTAACGGCGTGCACCATCAAGCAAATCCGTGTGCCTTGGCAGACGAGTGATCGGTTCGAGGCGCTCTACCTGGCTGAATTGCTCGCGGAGTCTCGAAACGGATGCGCAGGTATTGATGCGATGAACAAGTTCGTTTCGTTCGCCGGGGCTGACGACGCCGACACCGGGAGGCAGTTCACGTTTTGCACCGACTTCTTCACCAACTTCCTCACCAACTTCCTTACCGACGAGAATGTGATGACTGTCTGAACCCCCCGCGACCAGAAGCGGAGCGAGATCGTCGCTGATCAGAACTTCGGGTGGGCTGATGGACGAACATAGCGCAGAAAATTCGGCGAGTGTTTCGCAGATGATGTATCGCCAGGATTCGCCGCTCATGACATCCGTCACAAACGCGCGGTGAGCAGCATCCTTGAGATAAACAGCGATACGCAAGAGAACATCCTGTTCGAAAGAGTCGTACCCAGAGTCTAGCAGTGACCCCTCTGGCCGAACGTTGGCTGGTTCGCGGATTGGAACCGCGCATCAGCGAATACTCAGTTCCACGCTACAGTGATCGCGGTAGACGCTGAAGTGGGATTCCAGGACGTTGAGATAGGGACTTTCGAAAGCAGGTCGATCATTGATTCGACCGAGAGACAGACGCCCGCGTGTGTGGAGCAGATGCCGGATAAGTTCAAGTGCAGGATTGAGGCGCGGATCTTCCACTTGCACGTCGAATCGCAAACTCTTTCCACTCTGCTCCACAACCATGACGAGCGTTGATGCATCGAACGCGAGCCAGTTCGCTCCCAGCCGCCTTGGCAGCCCCGACCAATTCAGTCCGAGGCCACACGGTGAAGCCGGGTCGGTGGCATTGATCCACCAGTGGCGATCCACCACGGACTGGCGCAATCGATGGAGCGCAACGGGAGAGGCGAACTGCGGGCCAGATAGCCCTTCGAAGAAGAGCCCACCGCTCACTTCACCGGCGCGCTCCATGATTCGGAGCGCGCGGAAGCACGGCGACCAGGATAGCCCTTCACGAACGATCAACTCACGACAGAGCACACCATAACGATCGAGCAGGATACGAATGCGTTGACGACTTTGTTCGAGGGCTTTAAGCGGTGTCGGCGCATCCTGGGTGGGAACGACGTACCAGTTACCCGACCAACCCACCGGCGCAAACTGCGGTCGCCTTCGAACGCCACGACTTGCCACGTTGGATGTGGGGACTTCACCCAGCTCAAAGCTGCGGCGATGTGCGTCGCGCAACACGGACCGTTCATCGGCAGCGATCAGACCGGACCAAACCGCGAGCCACCACAATCGGTTGAATTCACTGAGGCTTGCACCATGTTGATCGCGAATGCGGCTGAACGTGTAGCGTGCTTCTGGATCACGAAACCCAGCGGTGAGTGCAACCGCGTTTGCTTCAGATTCCTCCGACAAACCGGTGAACAGCGGCGCTTCGTCCGTTGCGGCCATGAGCACTCGCTCTCGTCCCGATCCGCGCCAGACAAATCCTTCAGCGGGCAGAATTTCGCCAAGCAACGAAGCACCTGCATCACCGAAGCGCGCCTGAAGAATATCGTTCAGCCAAACTTCGATCGAGGCACTGCAACCCGACAGTCGAGCGAGGCCATCGGTGACATCAAGCCTCAGTTGTTCTCGATCGGGGGTAGCCAGCAGACCGAGGCCATGTTGCCGCGCCATAAAGGCCGGCCAATGAGACATCGGCTGGGGATCGAGGGGTTGCCGACTCCTTGCACGCTGGAGCCTGAGCAGGATGTCGAGGTTTTCCCGCTCGCAGAAATGAAGGGTGTCATCACCTTCAACCCTTACCCCGTGGACCAGTCGTTCATCGGTCCACAAGCCAGCTGCTACAACGGGCAAGCGTTGTTCGATCGCTGCACGTGTCTGCGGCCCATAAAACGAGAGTATCTCAATGCAGAGTTGCAGGGGCTCGAGTGTCGGCTGCGTGCGGCGCGTCGCCGACATGGTTCAGTGTGGCTACAAAGTCCCGGTGCACCATCCACCAACGGTCACTGCGGTGGATCACATAAAGCATCAAGTGTTCGAACGGCGCGATGGATGCGGCAACGAGCAGTTCTTGCCATTCCTGCCCCGGGATTGCGACCCGTTCCCTTACCCATTCAACAAGCTCATCCTGGTTAGCCGTTAGATAACCCTCAGCAGTGCGTTGCCGTTTGGCTTCAAACGTCTGGATCACGTCCGAGGTCAACGAAGGACGCAGGGCAGGATCACGCAGGGCGTTGTTGATCAGATCCTGGGACAGTCGGCTTTCACCAGGCGTTTCTGGATCATCGGTTGCATACATGTACGGACTTATTTGATCGAACCGTACATGGGTCGAAAACGGGCTCGGCGCCTGGGTGTGAACTTCCGTCCAGGCGCAGGTGCCGTCGCGTAGCTCGTCCAGTCGATGACGAAGCGCACCAAGGTCGAACTCATCTTCGAGACAGGTGCGCCACGTTTCCAGAAGCACTGGGAAATCGTCGTAGCGTTTCACCGCAGTCATCAACTTCTTCGCCTGCAGTCGACTCATCCACAGCGGCAATCGTTGATTGATGCGGGGTTTGGCCAACAAGAGGCTGCGTTTTGCACTTTCTCGAAAGCGTGCGCCGAACAATCCAGAGTTCTCAAGCGAGCGACGCAACAGATCGTCGAGATTGTCTGCATTGATCAGTCCCATGACTTCCGCGGATTCCGGCCATTCACGGCACTGAATCACTACCGCATCATCGTCGGCATAAACCTCAGGACGTTCGTGGCCAAGGTCTTCCAGTGCTGCCTTCATTGCAAGAGAGAAAGGATGATTCAGCGCGCCGCCCCAGAACGTGTGCAAGATCAGTTGCTTCGGTGCGTCAGGTCCGCGGTAGCCATCAGGACCACCGGCAGCGCGCTCGATCAGGAGGTGCTGACGGTGGGGGAGAGGGGCACCGGTCGATTCACATTGATTGCGCAGGTAGTCGAGTAACGCTTCTACACCCGGAGCATCAAGACCCAGGGCCGTGAGTTCGTGAGCCAACGCTTCGAATTCCCGAACGTCGAGCCGGGACTCGGCATGCCTTAAGAACTCGCCGATGTGTTCCGAAAGGTGATTGCCGCGCAAGATGGTTTCACTGCGCCAGAACGGCGTGGCTTTGTCGCGTGCCCCGGCGGGTATGACGATGACATCATTGTGAGTGATGCGTTGGATCGTCCAGGCTTGTGATCCCAGCGTAAAAGTCTGGCCGAGGGTTGCCTCCCACACGAACTCCTCATCGAGTTCGCCAATGGGCACACCGGATTCTGCGCGCAACTTGTAATAGCCCCGATCCGGAATGCTGCCACCACTCGAATAGAGGGCGTAGAGCGCACCTTTGGCGACGGTGACGGTGTTGCGTTCCCGGTCGATGAGCAGACGGGGCTTGAGTTCGCGCAGTCGTGAGCCGGCAAATTTTCCCGAGAGCATGTCGAGAGTGAGGTCAAAGAGGCTGCGATCCAGGCTCTGATAAACCGTGGCCCGGGTGATCAGATCGTAGAAGCGATCCAGGTTCCAGGATTCGGTTGCACAAATCGAAATGATCACCTGAACGAGAATGTCGAGGGGATTGTGAATGAGCTGAATCGGTTCGATGTCCCGTTCCTGCACGGCACCGGCCAGCACGGCGGCCATCAAGAGGTCGTGACTGTGGCTTGGAAACAGCGTGCCCACCGACGTTGCGCCTACTGAGTGACCGGCGCGTCCGATACGTTGCAACGTCGCTGCGACGGAAGGCGGTGTTTGTACCATCACCACTTCATCGAGTGCCCCGATATCGATTCCCATCTCCAAAGAACTTGTGGCGACGATGGCTTTGAGATCACCTTGTTTGAGACGTTGCTCCAGTTCGTTACGGATGTCCTTGGCGAGTGAACCGTGGTGCGCGAAGGCGAGTGGCACATCGTCTGCCTCGTTGATCTTCAACGTGATGCGCTCGGCGAGACGACGACTGTTGGTGAAAAAAAGTGTGGAGCGATTGCGCGCGATGATGTCGCGAAACTCTACTGCCAACGGATCCCAGATCTTTTGGCCGTTGGCCGCGGCTTGTTGTGCTGCTTCCGGGTAGCGCACTGAGAGCGTGATCAACTTGGATTGACCGGCGGTGACGATCTCGATGGGACGTGCCTGACCCGACTCATCGCGACCTGCGATCCACCGAGCCACGCCTTCGAGTGGATGAACGGTCGCCGAAAGCGTGATGCGCTGGAACTCACCGGCAACGTTCACGAGGCGTTCGAGTGCAACGGCGAGCTGTGCATCACGACGGTTATTCACGAGAGCATGAATCTCATCGACGATGACACACTCGATGGTCGCAAGCGCTGCGCGCCCTTTGAGGGTGGTCAACATCAGGTGCAGGCTCTCCGGTGTGGTGATGAGGATGTCGGGTGGATTCTTGAGCAACCGTTGTCGATCCGCAGCTGGTGTGTCACCGGAGCGCACGCCGGTGCGAATGGGTGGAGTGCCCCAGTCCTGCTGCAAGCTGATCAGCGGCTCCGTGAGATTGACATGGATATCGTTGTTGAGTGCTTTGAGTGGCGAGATATAGAGCACGCGTGTTTTGCCGCCTTACCACGCACCGGTACAAAAACGGTTGATACACCAGAGAAACGCGGTCAGCGTTTTGCCGCTGCCCGTTGGTGCAGTGATCAACACGTGAGCGCCTTCGGCAATTTTCGGCCAGCTCGCCGCTTGCACAGGTGTTGGCGCCACATGGGTGCGTCCGAACCAGCCCTGTATGGCGGTGTGGAAACGGTCGAGAACGTTGGGGGAGGTCATGTCTCGATTATGGTGAGCTGCGATGCTTGGGTCGACACAGACCGTTCCTGGGTCCACCGTTACCCACCGCCGTCAGCGGGAGGGTGTGCGCTGCTATAGTGCCGAGATGTTGCTCTTACTTCTCTTCATACGAACCGCCATTGGCATCATGGCCGGCGTCCTTACTTGGGTCATGCTGGTGCAATTTGGGCTCGTGCCTGCAGTGATCCTGCCGATGGTCGCACCCTTTGGATCCGGTTTTTTTGGCGGTCTCGCCTGTATGTCGTTGACGCCGGCGCAAGGGCTGCGCATTGCAGCGACGTGTGGCCTCATTCTGTGTGTATTGATGGCGGTACCGATCAACGCAGGTGGCTCCTGGAATTTCTGGTCGTTGATGGTCTTGCCCGGTTATCTTTCTGGCGCATCGGCGTGGCTTGCGGTGGCCCGGTTGATCCAGAACCGCTGAGTTATTGAATTTCTCGCTGTTATCCAATCGACATCAGGAGGGCACGTGACACTGGCTTCGCACCTGCGTGAAGGGGATCGAATTTTTGTTTCGGGCAGCTCGAATGAACCGAGTGGACTGCTCGCAGCGTTGCAGTCAGAAGCACTACCTCCTCACCTGCACTTCATCCAGTTCCCTATCGCGGGTTTCAATCGCCACGACTTCACGCAATGGCCGAATCGGGCGAACCACACCACGTTTTTTATGACGCCGGACCTGCGCAAGGCGGATCCCACTCGACTGCACTTCACGCCGATGCAGATGCGGCACGTTTATGACTGGGTCGATGGTGTCGATGTGGTTTTGACACAAGCCGCACTGGATCGGAATGGCGAGTTGCGATTCGGACCCAACGTGGACTTTCTGCAAGCTGCGATGAATCGTGCGCGGGTCGTGCTGATCGAGATCAACGATGCGATCGTCGCCCCGGCAGGTGGGCTAGTGGTTGATCCCGACGTGGTTACAGATTCGATTCGAACCTACCGCCCGCTGTTTTCGCCAGCACCGGTCGTGATTGATGAAGTCTCGCAAGCCATAGGCAGTCTCGTGGCTGGGCTTGTTAAGGACGGTGACTGTTTGCAGACGGGTATCGGCGCGATTCCTGCGGCGATTCTTGGCGCGCTCGGGCAACGTAATGACCTGGGCTTGCACGGCGGCCTCATCGATGAGGGCGGCATGGGACTGATCCAGCGTGGCGTGGTCACAGGTAAACGCAAGAGCATCGATGCCGGTTTGCACATCACGGGCATGGCCCTCGGTTCGCCAGCGCTTCATTCATGGCTCGCAGATACAGGATCTGTCGTGTTGCGTGGCGCCAATTACACCCACGAGCTCAGTGTCATTCGCAACATCGATAACTTTGTCTCAGTGAATTCAGCGGTAGAAATCGATTTGTTTGGCCAGGTGAATGCCGAATTCGCGGCCGGTCGCCAAATTTCTGGCACGGGTGGCTCCATCGACTTCATGCGTGGGGTACGGGCGAGTCGCGGTGGCCGATCCATCGTTGCGCTGCCCGCCACCGCACGCGATGGCGAAGTTTCGAGAATCGTTCACAAAGTGGAACTGGTCACAGCGGCGCGCACGGATGTCGACATCGTTGTTACTGAATTTGGTGTGGCGGAGCTACGTGGCAAGAGTGCGAAAGCACGTGCCCAGATGCTGATCGAACTCGCCGCGCCGCGCTTTCGGGATGCTCTGCGAGAACAGGCGCACGCTATTTCGTGACGGCGGGGGACTCGATCACACTTCGACCAGACCTGCACTTCAACGCCGGTCTGGCTTACCTACAATCGCGGTCAATCAATCTGATAGGCATGACAGGGAGTCTGCTTCGTCATGGATTATATTGGCATCGATCCGGTCGTAGGGCTCGAGTGCGCTAGCTGCAAGGAGATCACGCGGCTGCCGTACAGTGAGCTGCTTCAGCTTGTCAGTGGCAGTCGACAGATCGAGTGCAAATCCTGCGAACGCAAGATGCTGCATGACTGGACCACCATCAACGTGGTGCAAAACATCATCAAAAAACGTATGCGCCAGGCCAACGAGGCCAAAGAGCGTCGCCAGAAGCAGAATAGTGCCTGGTGATTGGCAGCCAGCTCCCACCTTAGTGGCTTCAACTCACCGTTAGTCGTCCGGAAGTCCAAGGACCCGCTTGGCAATGATGTTCCGCTGAATTTCATTCGATCCCGAATAAATCGATGCAGCTCGATTGCCGAGCCAGGTGCGGGTCCACTCAGTTGCATTGGCCGAGGACGGACCAGCGCTCATCTCAAAACCTTCCACCCCTTTGAGTTGGCACATCAGTTCTGACTTTTCCTGCTGAAGCTCTGTGCCGTACATCTTGAAGATGGAAGTGGTTGCGCCTGGTGTTTCCCCGCCTGAAGCAGCCCGCACGGTACGCATCTGGGTCAGACGGAAGGCGTGCTGATTGACGTTGTGTCGTAGGATTTTCTCCCGCCAAGCTGGATCAGCGATGCGGCCGTTCTCTTCGCCGATAAACTCACGCGCGGTCTCGAGTAAGGAACCACTCGGGCCGATGGCACGACCGCCAACTAAAGAGGCCATGCCAGAGCGCTCGTGTTGCAGTAGCCGTTTGCCGACGGTCCAACCTTTGTTCAATCGCCCAACGAGGTCTTCCTTGCGCGCGATCGCGTTGTCGAAGAAAGTCTCGCAAAACGGTGACATGCCGTTGATGAGTCGAATCGGGCGGACACGAACACCCGGCTGATGCATAGTGAGTAGCACAAAGCTGATGCCATCGTGTTTCCGTACGTCGTGATTGGTGCGCACGAGGCAGAACAT
>SYFY01000043.1 GCA_005799745.1 Gammaproteobacteria bacterium | reverse complement strand
GGCTTTATGAACTTTGTCCCAGCATTAACTAAAGATCTTCCAAGTGGACAACATAAACGGCGTATTCCACGGTGTGATCACACCCACCGGGCCGATGGGTTGACGCATGGTGAAGTTGAGGTGTTCATCCGCAGGCAGCGAGAGACCATCCCGTGCACCGGGTGCCCGGTCTGCATAAAAGCGGAAGTTCTCTGCGCCACGCAGCGCCGCCTTGCTCATAAAGCGTAAGGCATGTCCCGTATCAAAACTCTCGATGAGTGCGATGTCGTGAGCACACGCTTCTATCGCATCCGCCAGTTTGTGCAAGAGCGTCTTGCGCGCTTCACCCGGCATATCCCGCCACGCGGGAAAGGCGCGATGGGCTGCTTGAGCGGCCTGGTCGATGTCAGCCGCCGTGCCCGCATCCACTGCACCAATCACCTGATTGTCGATCGGGCAAATATTGTTAAACGTCCCACCTGATCCACGCGCCGCTTTGCCGTCGATGAAGTGTGGCAATGGATTGCGTCGATATCGCGCGAGCAATGCATCAGCGTCGTGAAGATTCTTCTGAAGCGCCGGACTTGAAGGAAAAGATTGCGCCACGTGAGGCTCGTTTGTGTTCGATGGGGTCGTTCCATACACTCCGCTGCTCCCGGAGGCAACCCTGATTCTCATGACATCCGAAGCCATTCGTTACAGCGAAGTCGCCCGTATCCTGCATTGGTTGATCGCCGGGTTGATCGTGCTCAACTTCGTCTTGCATGAACTTGCTGAAGAGGCCGGCAGCGATGTCATCGAACTCGCGATATGGGCCAACCACAAGTCGGTAGGCATGACTGTGTTGATGCTCGCGGTCATTCGCCTCAACTGGCGCTTTACCCATCCCGCACCTGCCCTACCCGCGACAATGCCGAGCTGGCAAGTGATGGTCTCGAAGGTTACGCATGTTGTGCTCTACGCACTCATCTTCATCATGCCGCTGTCGGGTTGGCTCTACTCGTCTGCATCGGCCTATTCGGTCAGCTGGTTTAACCTGTTCGTCTTCCCTGATCTCGTCTGGGACAACGAATCACTCGCCGAGTCCTTTGAAGAGGTGCACGAGATCGGCGCGAACGTCATGTTCGTATTGGCGTTGCTGCACATTCTGGCTGCTCTCAAACATGCAGTCATTGACCGCGACGGCGTGTTATCGCGAATGTCATCGCTGATCTCGGTGAGTCTCTTCGTTATCGCGATTGGTGCAGGACTGACCTACCTCAACGTCAAACCTGTTGAGTCGCCTGCAGCAACGGTTCCGGCGAACGTGGCGCCTGTTGTCGAGCCGGTCGCGATCGCGATCGATACCTCTCTACCACTATGGACCATCGACTACAGCCAGAGTTCGATCACCTTCACCGCTGAACAAGCTGGTGCGCCTTTCACTGGTACCTGGTCTACATGGACCGCAGAGATTCGTTTCCTGCCTGACAATTTGGGTGCGAGCAGTGCTCAGGTGTTGGTCGACGTAACCAAGACGTCCACAGGTGACGATAGCCGCGATGGCACGATGGCATCGGCAGAGTGGTTCGACACTGCAGCCCATCCCCAGGTTCGATATCACTCCATCGATATCACTATGGTTCCCGAAGGTGGCTTCCATGCTACGGGTATGCTGCGCATTCGTAACAGCGAATATCCGGTACTCCTGACGTTTAGCCACACGACGGATCGAAGCCAGGAAGTCCTTACCGGAACCGCGACCCTCGATCGCCTCGCGCTCAATCTCGGCACCGGTGATTGGGCTGACACATCGTCAGTCGGTCAAATGGTGAAGGTCGATTTCAAAGTCACTCGCGCATCAGAGTCGTGAGGGCATGATGATCGACGTGCCCACTGCGGCGATTCACTTCTTCATCGCAGCCGTTTTTGCTGAAGCGTTGCATCACAAGCTGCATGCACCGATGCGTTTCACTGCAACCTTTGGTGCCTATCGACTCTTTCCGAAATCCCTGATCGGAGTCGCTGCGCGAGTCATTCTGTCGTTGGAAGCCATCACCGTCCTCGCCTGCGCGTTCATGATTCAACCGGGTTTGTGGCTGGCGATGCTCCTGCTTCTGGCTTATGCAGTCGGAATGGGTGTCAACCGCGCGCGTGGACGTTCATTCATTGACTGTGGCTGTGGAGATGAGCCGGTACCAATCTCGGTAAGCTTGATTGTGCGCAACGGCGTCCTGGCTTCAATCGCGTTAGTTGGCTCGTTAGTCGAGAGCAACGATGTCACCCATTGGGAAACGCTTCTGACCCAGGTTGCGGCCGCGGCAGCAGCGTTTGGTCTTTATCGCATTGCGAACCAGTTGATCGTCAATGCCACGAAATTCCGCCTTGCGGGTTATACCGCCTGATTCCTTGAAGATTCTTTCATCATGATGTTATCGATGGCGCTGCTTTGGGTGATCGTGATCGGTCTGATCATCGTCGTGTTTGCACTGGCACGGCAGATCGGGGTTCTGCACGAACGTATCGCGCCAGCGGGCGCTCTGATGGTGAATCAACGCATTCGTGCCGGTGAACAAGCACCGGCGATTCCAGTAACGACGCTCTCGGACGACTCGATCATGATCGGTGGCACAGGCAAGAGGCAGTTGCTCTTCTATCTAGCGCCGGATTGTCCGATCTGCAAGAGCCTCATACCGGTACTCAAGTCGGTGACCGCTGAAGACAAGTCCACTCAAGTGGTGCTGCTTTCAGACGGTGATGACCCGGCGCCGCATCGCGACTACATCGCCGCACACAAACTCGAGGGATTCCCTTATGCGCTCTCTGAGATCGCGGGACGCACTTATGGTGTGGGCAAGCTGCCTTATGCGGTGTTGATTGACGCTGCGGGCAAACTGATTTCCCTTGGTATCGTCAATTCGCGAGAACACCTGGAGAGTCTTTTTGAGTCGGAGCGCCTCGGCGTGGCGTCCATTCAGGACTACCTATCCAAGCGGCAGAGTGGTGGCGTTCAGCAGTTCGAACCGGAAAAGAGATAAGCCTCACTGCTCGATTGAATTTCTTTCAGGTCAATTCGACCTTCCTTGCGTATACTGCCCGCTGTGGCGCATACCGCGTTACAGGTACCAAGCGTTCGGGAACCCGGTGCAACTCCGGGACTGTCCTCGCAACGGTAATCGGGTGATCTTCGCTTCTCTCCTTTGATAGAGGGAATGCTTCTGAAGCAGTCACTGTCTTCAATCGAAGGGTTGAAGATGGGAAGGCCGCGAAGATCAGGTTCAACACCCCACCCGAAAGTCCGGAGACCGGCTTGGCATCGTCGATCACACCGCCCGAGGCATGGCGGCAAACAGGATCTTCAACATGAATCGTGTCATCCCTGTTCTTTGCGCCGCGATCTTAGGCGGCATCGGCATTCCTTCCGTGTCCGCAGAACCTTCGACTATCCGTGAAGAAATCATCATCACGGCAAGTCGGCAGAATCTCTCCGCAGGCCAAACCGGCAGCAGCTTTACGCTGATCGATCAGGCCGACTTGAACGATCGAAACGCTGCATTTGTGCCCGATATTCTGCGCGAAGTACCCGGTGTCGCCGTCAATCGCGGCGGACCTGTCGGTAGCCTCACTCAGGTGCGTATGCGTGGTGCGGAAGGCAATCACACCCTCGTGCTTATCGATGGCATCGAAGCCAACGATCCGGCCTTTGGATCCGAATTCAACTTCGCACCGCTACTCACACAAGGCAGCAAACGCATCGAGGTGTTGCGTGGCCCTCAAAGCGCCTTGTGGGGCAGTGATGCCATCGCTGGGGTCATCAGCTTGCACAGCGAGCTACCCGAAGCCGGTGAGCAGAATCTGACGTTTGACCTGGGCACCGGATCACAGGCCACCACACAATCCTCGCTGCAGGGAGGATTTGGGCACGAACGCGTCCGAGGCTCGGTCAACGCGAGCCAATATCGAACCGCTGGTGTTAGCGCATCTGAGCTACAACCTGAACGTGATGGCATTGAAACACGCACGATGCACGGCATCGTCGAAGCCGACGTGAACGAAAGTCTCATAGCGCGCATGGTGCTCAGACAAACAGATAGCCGTGTTGAAGAAGACACTCAGGACTTCAACTTCCCATCAACGCCCACTCAAGGGCTCGTCATTGATAGCCGGAACGAAACCGACTTTCACCAGCGTTATGGGCTGGCTGAACTGCGACACTCAGGCTTCGATGAACAACTTGGGCAAAGACTTGCGTTCGGTTGGGCCGATACGAGCAGTCATTTCATTGACGCAGACCGCACGACTTCGGCAACCGCAGGCAATCGTCGCAAGTTCGACTACGACGCGACACTCAACTTCGGTGCTGACAGGTTGTCGCATGCACTGACCGTGGGCGCGCAATACGAAGCGCTGCGATTCCGCAACCGCGCAGTCGATTTCGGTGGCGCTGATCAGAACCGCGAAGATGAACAAACCAGTGGCATCTTCGAATACACCTTAGGGTTCGATGCGCAGCTGTGGCTGAGTATCGCCGCGCGCCACGACTGGAATGACCGGTTTGATGACGCGACGACGTGGAGAGGAACAGCATCGTCGCTCGTCGGTGATCACGGCACTCGCCTCCACGGGAGTTACGGTGAAGGCATCGCCAATCCAGGTTTTTTTGAGCTCTTTGGATTCATCCCATCGAGTTTCGCCGGCAACCCCAACCTCAAACCAGAGTCGTCTACCGGATTTGATTTTGGCGTCGAACAAACGTTTCTCGATGGCCAGGTGGTGATCGATCTGACTGCATTCACCAGCAACTTCACTGATGAGATCACCACTAGCTTCGACTTCAATACCTTTGTCTCATCGCCCGTTAACTTAGGCGACAAGAGCAAACGTAAAGGTCTCGAATTCTCCGCGTCAGCAAACTTACCCGGCGGCTTCTGCATCCAGGGCAGCTACGCGTACGTGCACGCAAAGGACCGCGAAGGTCGCCAGGAAATTCGAAGGCCCCACCATTCCGGGTCCACAACGCTCGGTTATGACTTCGCCGCAAAACGGGGAAACGTGACGTTGAGCGCGGTGTACAACGGTAATCAACGGGATGCGGAGTTCATCTTCGCCACACCCACTGATCGCGTGGTGCTGGGTGACTATCTGCTGGTTAATCTGGCTGCTTCGTTCGCGGTGACCGAAGCCGTCTCTGTCTACACCCGCATCGACAACCTTTTCGATGAGGACTACACAGAGCTCTTCGGCTTCCGATCACCGGGAACCACCGCATTGATCGGCGTGAACATCAGCGTTTTCTGAGGAAGTTATACGTTCACGTCGTGCGGCGGGAATCGACGGTTGCCTCGCCAGGCATCCCGGTCTATGTTCCCGCCATCAAGCATGCGGATGTGAACCATGGCACTGTCGATTTCGCCGTCTGCCGTTGCACCTTCTTCAGCGACCTGTGGCGCACTGATTCACGGTATTGATCTGCGCGATATAACCACCGCCTTGGCGGAAGAAATCCGTGCGATCTGGCTGAAACACAAGGTGGTCGCCTTCCCAGACCAGACGCTCACCCTCGAACAATACGAACACCTCGCCACGTTTTTCGGACCGTTCGGTCAGGATCCGTTTTTCAAGTCGCTACCCGGTCATCCACACGTCGCTGAGATTCGTCGTGAGCCTGACGAGAAGACACCGCTCTTCGCCGAAGGTTTTCATTCCGACTGGAGCTTCCTCGAAAAACCACCAGCGATGACGATGCTGTATGGCCGAGTTATTCCTCCCATGGGTGGTGACACGCTCTATTCCGATCAGGTCGCCGCGTACGATGCCTTGTCAGACGAGATGAAGGAAAAACTGGAAGGGCTAATAGGAATTCACTCCGCCCGACGTGGTTATTCACGTGCTGGGCAATACGGTGAGAAAGACGTTGGCCGATCCATGGCGATCGTCTATGACGACAAAGCACTCGCGACTCAACTGCATCCTCTTGTACTCACGCATCCAGAGACAGGCCTCAAGACACTTTTCCTGAGTCCGGGTTACACCATCGGCATCGATGGAATGGAAGAAAACGAAGCGCAAAAGCTGTTGTTTGAGCTCTATGCCTATCAGAGCAGCGAACCGTTTATCTATCGTCACTTATGGTCAGAAGGCATGGTGACGATGTGGGACAACCGTTCACTGATTCACGCCGCGACGGGCGGGTATGACGGTTACCAGCGTGTACTGCAGCGAATCACGCTGGCGCCTAGGGCCTAGATCGCAGGGGCTGACTCTGCTCCTCTGGATCGTTGCGTTGATAGAACGTATGTCAGACCGTCACGTATGATCCGTTGGTAGTAACGCTTTTCGATGGTCGCGACGCAGAACACGCAGACACCAGAAACCACTGGTGTCGCCCACCAGGTTGAGTCGAAATAGACAACGACCGCCATCAGGAGCATGAGCAACAACACCAGAAAGCGCACCGTATGGCCTCCTGCCCTTTTTTGGGTGACAAAGCTGTAATATCTGGCCTCCTCTAGAATCTGAATTTGCACTTCCTTCGGAAGTTTTTTTCTCGTCGTAGACACCGACTAACGCTTGCTCTCGCACAGTTTTGCCCCCTTAACTAGCTGAACACAGTTAGTTCACGCACCGAACCTGTGTCGCTATCGAACGCTTCGATTCCATCTAAATCACGCTGATTCAAACTATCGAGACCCGGTACGATCTCTGATAATCTGACGTAACCGTTCCTGTGGCGTAAGATTGTTCTTCGCTTTGTCGCGATCAGCTTTCGGCTCGATCTCACCAATCACTCGAACTTCACCGAGCGAAGCGTCCAACGCCACTTTCACGAATTCGTTAAACGCTTGAACATCGGCTGCGGATACCTCAGCTGCTTTGGAAACAACTTCGTATTCAACGACTGCCAGCGATTCGGTCTCTTCGAACGATGCGGAGAACTTCATCCACTTGCTGTCGATTTGTTTCTTCACAGGCTTTCGAACAAATCGAAACACTTCGAGCGGAATCTCCTAACGAAAGCGATACGTGGCTGGATGAACAATCGACCGAGGTCTCTCACCCGCCTCAAGCCGTCGGACTATCTGAACCATGTCGAGAGACGCGACGATCAGAGGCTTGTCTTTCGAAGCAAGCGGCACCCTGTAGTTCAGCTGGATACTCCCTTCGGGTGTTTCTTCGAACTTAGCAGTCGCCTTGCCCTGCAGATTTCGAGATGTAACCAAACGCTCCAAACCCTCCTCGAAAAACTGCGGGTTGCCTGTGAGCACGGCGCGAGCATACTCAGCACCGGTGCCAAAATACTGAGCGCTCGACTCTTCCCAGATTTCCCCATCCTTGAGGGTGAATGTGCGGTCATACTCAATGCGTTGTTCGTGTGCAAACGCTGGCGTGATGGGTACGAGTCCCGTTTGTCCTTCCGCTGCCACAAGGCCCCATCGGAAGCGCATGTGCGGACGCTCTTGGAGCGTGCCACGCTGAAAAGGATTGGTCGCGTCGATGAACACGGTCCGACCTTCGATCACCGCGCGAACGATCACGTGGTTAAAGTGAACACGCATGGGCAGAGCTTCACTGAGCACCGAGCCACCCACTGAGCGGACCAATACCGGATCCACTTTCATTCCGATGCTTCGTAACGCCGTCACCAGCAGAATTGACTTGTCCTTGCAATCGCCGTAGCGCGAACTCATCACTTCATTCGCTGGTCGGGGTCGGTGTGAGTTTTCCCCTAGTGAAAGGCTGAGATACCGAATCTCTTGCTGAACAAAGTCGACGATACGTTCAGCACTCATCTCCTCCGCCTTCACCGCTTCGCCAAACCAATTGGCTACATCGACATCTGCCGCATCAGTCTCAAAGAGCCTTTTTGCCCAGTTTGCGATCGACGACCAATCCTCTCCTCCAGACACCTCAATCCAGGAACCCCATGCATGGTCTGGCGGAACCCCAGCTTCGAACTTGAGAGCTTCAAGACCTTTCTGCCTCCAGACAAGGAACACTCGTTGGCCCCTTGTTTTTTTCACGGGTTGTTCCGGTTCAACATCGACCGCTCGCCAACGCAGGTCGCCACTTGTCGGTTGCATGAATGCAAACTCCCGTTCATTGACGGGTTCAATGAAACGAAACACATTAGAACCCTGCAATGCGCCCTCAAAAATGGGATTCGCTCTCCGGATACTGAATCGCACATGTAGAAAATCATCGGCTCGCACATCCGCCAACAAAACATGTAATTCCCACGCACCGGTGTAGATCAACGATTCCGCAAGTTATTGTGGGATGGTTAACTTCATGCGCGCCGCCTGCAGCGCGTCAATGAGAGTCTTGCCGCGCCAGATGTCGATGCCATTAATGACCAGCTCCTGATAGTCAGAGTTGAACGCCATCGCCACTCTGCCTGCACTCTGGGCTTCAGCTTGGGACCGGATACGCCGCACATATTCGACGTAGCTCTGGCCTTGTTCGAGGTCTGACCAATCTCGCTGCAAAACCAGCGAAATCTCCTTATCAACCTTCTCGGATTACCGCGGGTTCCACTCGTTAGGCGCCCACTCCGGACCTGGACCTACACGGTAGTTCGCCACACCTGGAGCTGCCGCGGTCACCGTCGCCGAATGCAAACCCAGCAGGAGCACCATCCAAGCGAAAGAAAGGGAGCGCATCGTGTCCATGGCCGGTGCACCTGTTCGGTTTAGACAGGTATGTGTGACCCCTCGTCACACTGGATCAGCGGAGCACTTCTTAGAGGCTCTCCGCTCTTGAATGAGATCCTTGCCGAGAGCAACTGGTCTTTGGTGCTCCGATCTTCGCCAACGATGCGTAATCCCTCACAGATGTGATTTTCAGCGGACAGGAAATTTCCGGCTTCGGCCTCTTCTGCCGCGCGTACAAGCCACCAACGCGGTTTCGACAACGCGAGATTTGTCGACTCTGTGACTCCTTCCATCAATCTGGCCGCTTCATACCCATCTCGAACCGCATCGTCCGGATAGGTGGCGAGCAACCAAACGGCTTCAACAACGTCTTCACGCAGGGTAGACATCAATTGCACACTGGATAGCAGCGGTTTGGCAGCCGCTGGGTTTGCTTGAACATAACAGCCTGTAAGGTGCATCGTTGCGAGATGAGGCGCTGCGTTGGTCACACCTGCAGATCCCAGAGCTTCAAGCGATTTGATTTTCTCCTCCTGGTTTTCTACGGTTCTCGTGTTTCTTGTAACGGGCAACTCCAGTCTCAGGTGTTCCGCCCGTGCATAGTCGTTGTACCCGATAGACGTTTTGAGAGCTCGTTGTGCGGCCGCCACGTCTGGTGTTCTGTTTCCCAGCCGTCCAGCCTTGATCAACCCGAGGACATAGCCCGTCCAAGGATCTCCGGGTCTCGCCTGGAATTCCAACAGCTCGATGACCGACGTCTCATCAATGCCCTGGAGCGCGCCTTCATAGAATTGTTCAGCAAGTACTGAGGGTGCTGAAATCGATCCACGCTCAATGGCTTCAAGTAGCAGGTTGGTCGCCATCAGCGGGCGGTTTGGTGAATCAATACTGTACTTGGCTGAGTCGGCGAAGTACTGAGCCAACAACACCGTGGCCACCACGTTTGTATCCGAAATCGATTCCAAATATTGCACGCGTTTTTTAGGGAGTGTCGCCGCAGGACGGGATCGCATCCGGATTTCGATACTTCCCAACTGCGCAGCTTCATCCCCGGCTTGAAGCAGCGCGCTAAATGCGTGTCGCGGATCGAGACTTGCATAGGTTCGCATCGCGAAGTGCATGAACCGGCTCTGGTCGGAGTCGGGATCACGAACGGTAATCGTCCAATCGATTCTTTCCTTGTCTAATCCTGAGATAACCCGGCCAATTTCACGAAATTCTCCTGCTTCGAGAAACGGCTTGATCTCAAACGGAGACAAAATTTCAAACGGCTCACGAGCTGAACCTCTCCCCGTTCTTGCAATCGCTTCGACGATGACCTCGACCAGCTGCGCAGATTGTTCATCTAACTGACCTGCGGTAGTCCAGTGGCCGTGGAGCAATCCAACCGATTCGCTAAGGTTCTTCTGTTGCCCAAGGTCTTTGGTTTGCAGCGATTCAACCAGATCCTCCAATCGTTCGGGAGCCCGACGATAGAGCTTTCGAAATCGCGCAACATCACTGTTTTCACTCTGAGCGACTCCCTTTCTCAGGGCATCAAGATTCCGCAACTTTCCGAGTTTTTCCGACCACTCAAATTCAGTGACGGTTGCTGGAATGTCGATGGTCACGGCCTATTCCGCGAACGTCGACGAAAACCACACCGACCAAAGAAAAACGCTGTAGAAGATCCGAACGTCCCTGCACGTCGTTTTCATTCAAACCCCTTCGAAAGTCCTTATCGCCCAGCGGCTAAGGTGCTTCGTTGGCGCAGTGATTCCCATTCACCTCGACGTCTACAACCCCTACCCAATCAAAGATCGGCCACAGTTTTCGCTTGACTCATTTACTGTGTACTACATAGTATGTGCCACACACCAATAAAGACTCGAAAAGAAGTATTCGGATATGCCACCCGACGAACATCTGGACAAGATGCGACTGGAACTGCGCCGCGGCGTCGTGATCATCGCCGTGCTCTTGCAGCTGCGGACTGAACACTACGGTTACGCGCTGCGTCAGGCGCTTGAAGCTCACGGCCTCGACATTGATGAAGGCACGCTCTATCCGCTGATACGCCGCCTGGAAACCCAGGGACTCTTGACCAGCGAATGGCGCGAAGAAGATCGGCGGAACAAACGTTTCTACGTGATTTCCGCCGAGGGCCGCAGCCATCTGAAACAGCTGCTGACTGAGTTCGATTCACTGTTCGCAACCATCGACACCCTGCGTAACGGGAGAACACGATGACCTTGATCGAAAATTACCTCACCCAGGTTTCCCAACTGCTACCGAAGGAAGGTCGCGATGACATCCTCGCGGAATTGCGGCAGTCCCTTGAAGAAGGTGTGAGCACCACTCATGAATCCGGTAAAACCAAACGTGATGCCGAAATCGAGGCACTCGCTCGCCTTGGCCATCCCATCAAAGTGGCTGGCCGTTACCATCCGCAGCAGTACCTCATTGGACCAGCGATCTTCCCCGCTTATCGTTACCTGCTCGGTCGGGTATTGGTGGCGTTGCTAGCGGTACACCTCGCGGTATCGCTGTTCCTCTTTCCCGCGCTTGAGACCACGCTACACATGGGCGATGTCATCGCTCATTTGCTCGCGGTGCTCTGTTGGGGCGCCTTCTTCATCACCCTCGGGTTTGTGTCAGTGGAATACACCGGAGAAACACTAAAGTTCTTTGATCGATGGAACGCCCAGACGCTGCAACAAGCGAGTACACGGCCTCTCGAATTCGGTGATACTGCCTGGAACGTCTTGATTGACGGACTGTTCCTTCTCTGGTGGAACAACATTCTGATCTTCGCGGACAGCACCCATATTCTTCCGGGTCCAATCTGGGACGACATCTTCTGGCCGGCCAACGTCATCGTCGGCCTAATGTTCCTGTTGCACCTCAGCCTGGTCGTTCGCGGTTACTGGTCGCGGTGGGCACTGAAAACTGAAATCGTGCTTAACCTCGGCATACTGGGAATTCTGGCTCCGATCGCGATGGCTGATACGCTCGTGATCGAATCAACGGCTTCGGAGGTCCCACGGCGTATCCTGATCAACGTTATCTATGGCGCGGTCGCTGCCATCGCGCTCTGGTCGCTGTGGGACATTCGCAAGGCGCTCATCCCACTGATGCGTCCCCTATGAGAAGGTCGCCCACTTGCGGATGAGGTCATTTGTCGCCTCACGATCCACGGGAGCTAGCGCGTAAGCAGAAGCTGCGAAGTCCGTAACACCAGCTGAGCGAAGCGCTTCGAGACCTGCTTCAACTTCAGCAAGCGAACCGACCAGCGCGATATCAGCTGGCGAACTGGCACCTTCCCGTTCAAACATCGCGCGATACGAAGGCAACTGACCATACATCGCGAGGTTACGGTTGATGTGCGCACGCACCGACGCCGCATCGGACGTCACGCAGATGGGCAACGTCGCGATAACCCTCGGCTTTGGTCGTCCAACTGCGTCCGCAGCCTCCGTCAATCGCGGCACGATATGTTCGGCGATGGTCTTCTTGCCGACCCAGGCCAAAGACACACCATCAGCAAGTGTTCCCGCAACCTTCAAAGCTTGTGGACCGAGCGCGGCCACGACCACCTGACAAGGTTGTTCAGGCGCACGGAACAGTTTGGCTTTGCACGAAATCGACGCGCCCTGTGCATCGACCTCACCTGCGGTGATCAACGGCATCAACACCTCCAGATACTCACGCAAGTGTCGAATCGGTTTGTCGAACGCAATACCAAGCTCCGCCATCATCACTTCGTGGGAGAGTCCGATGCCCAGACATAGCCGCCCTGGCAGTGTGCCTGCAACGGTATTGACCTGCCCTGCCAGCACCATGGGATGTCGTGGCCACGTTGGAATCACCGCCGTGCCGAGCTCGATATCGGGAACCTGTTGTCCGGCGAGCGCAAGCACGGTGAGTGCATCAAATCCGCCAGTGGGGTGTTCGGCGAGCCAATAGCTGGAAAAACCTTGATCTCTGGCTCGAGCGACATCAGCAACAACTGCCGCTACAGATGCCCTGCCAACCAGCCCTGTGCCATTGATACCGATACGCATGTTCACGCCTCCCCGTTTAGGTAATTCTGATCAATTCGCTCCTGTGAATTGATCAGGTCGGAATTCTTCGGATTCCTCGCGTTTACACGGGCTTTGCCCGTGAATGCGCGTGCAGGGCACGCGCCACACGCATGGAATGTGGTGGTGCTTCCATGCACCACACAGGAAGGTCTGACGAATCAGACCTTCCTTGAGGCGACCGAGTATAGGTTTGATCGAAGCGAGTACAAGGAACGGTTTAAACTGCGTCTTCTTCACAAGCACTCCGGGTCAGGACACCACCATGCTCAAACTGCATCACGCACCCAACAGCCGTGCCGGACGTATCGTCTGGCTGCTCGAAGAACTGGGTCTTCCCTATGAGATCAACCGCATGGCCTTCAGCCCGAAAGACCTCAAGTCCGATGAACATCGTGCGCGCCATCCATTGGGACGCGTGCCGGTGCTTGAGGATGGTCTGGTGTCGATCTATGAATCGGGTGCCATCGTTGAATACGTCATCGCACGGCACACCGATGGCGCATTGAAACCCGCTGTCGATGCACCGGAGTTTCCGATGTACCTGCAGTGGTTTCACTACTGCGAAGGCATGGTCATGCCGCCGGTGAACACCATCGTTGTGCAGACCCTGCTGTTGCCACCGGATCGTCGTGATGCCACGGTCCTTGCGCAAGCTCAGAAACTCCTGACTCGTGCATGGGAACCCGTAGATGCCGCACTTGCCGGAAAGCACTATCTGATCGGACGATTCTCTGCCGCAGACATAATGCTAGGTCACGCCGCCTACATGTCGCGCAGGCTCGGGTGTGTACCTGAATCGATGCCGAACCTTCTGCAATACATCGGGCGTATCGAAGCACGTCTGGCCTTCCAGAAGGGAATCAGCACCTGATTTGAACGACTCAACTTCGCGGAGTCAGTTCTTTCCCGACCGGCCTCGCTCGCGCCGAATTCTTGATCTCGGACTACCCATCATGGGTGGCATGTCCACCTATGTGTTGCTTGAACTCGTGGACATGGTGTTCGTGGGCTTCCTCGGCACGGTGGCTGTGGCCGCTGTGGGCATCTCGGTGTTTCTCACGTTTTCGTATCTTGCCCTGTTTGGTGGCGTCACCATTGCCGTACAAGCGACAACCGCGCGACTGGTAGGTGAACGCGCCACCGAGGATCTGCCGCGATTCTTACGCACGACGCTGTTCATCATCGCTGCGCTCACACCCCTCGGTGCATTGATCGCTAGCTGGTTTGCTGAGCCCCTGCTCACGCTGATGAGCGAAGACTCCGAAGTTCCCAGAGTCGGTACCGCTTACCTGCAGTGGTCATTCGCATCAGGCATCTTTCTCACGCTCAACAACGCGTTCATGGGTTACTGGAACGCGACAGATCGACCCCATCTCTACTTTCGTGTAGTGCTTGTGCAGGCAGCGATCAAATTGCCGCTCAACTGGCTGCTGATATTTGGAGGGCTCGGCATTCCCGCGTTTGGCGTGACGGGTGCGGGCATAGCGACGTGTGCAGCGGCCATCGCGGGAACGTTGTTTCACCTCGTTATGGCTTCACGCCACGCACCTGGTTATTGGCGGGGTAACGTGTCCAGGCACACGCCAGTTGTTTTTAGCCTGCTGATTCCGGCCGGTATTCAACAATTCCTCGAAAACCTCGCGCTAACGCTGATGTTTCGTATCGTCGCGATACTCGGCACCGTGGAAGTGGCGGCCTACACGATCCTCATTAATCTCATCAACACCGTTGGGCTGCCCGCTTGGGCACTCGGCGCAGCGGGCGCTACGCTTGTCGGTCAGGCGATGGGTGAACGTAATCCGGACGCGGCACATGCCTGGGCGTGGGACGTGATCAAGGTAGGCACAGCCTGCATGCTCGTATTGGGTGTTCCGCTGTGGGTGGCGCCGGAGTGGATTCTGCGGATATTCCTGCATGATCCTGCTGCGATCGAAGCCGCTATCGGTCCATGTCGTCTGCTCGGCATCATGATTGGCATCAACGGCATCGGCTACATGTTCGCCAGCTTGTTATATGGCGCAGGTGATGTGAAACGCGTGATGTATGTGAACCTCGCGACGCAGTATCTGATTCTTCTACCAGGTGCTTGGGCGGTCGCGGAGTATTCGACGCTGGGGCTACTCGGTGTGTTGCTCGTACATCAGGTGGCCTTCCGGGCGGTAAACGCCGCAATTCTCACGGCGCTCTGGCAGCAGCGGCGCTGGGCAGATGTAAGGCTGTGGTAGGCGAAGGCCCACCAACAGCTCTCAGGGATTTATCACTTAAGCGATTTGCTCAGTGAACTTCGCTTCCATGCGCAGGTAACTCGTAATACCACCCGGTACGTCTTTGAAGATCTCTGCCCATTCCGGGGTCTGGAAAACCTTGCCCATGGTGTCGTTGCGCTCTGCCATGTCTTTCCACTGAAGAATCCAGGTGATGTTGGCAGAACCCAGTTTATCCATGGTTTCGCCGTTGATTTGAGGTGCGTCGGGCAGATTGGTCCAGAAACCGATCAGGTCGAGTTCGCGCTTGAGGTAAGGCAGCGCCTTCGTTTTGGCCCACGCTTTGTACGCTTCAAACAGTTCGGGCTTGTAGTAGTAGTTGCGGATTTCGTACACGTTCTTCTTCCTGACTAAGTGATCTTGTTGGGCGATCTTGTTGGGCGATCTTGTTGGGCGATCTTGTTGGGCGATCTTGCTGGTCTTACCAGCGTCTGACTTCCGGCTTCTCACCGGTACTGCCCTTGGTGATGCCAGAGATCTTTGCATCTCTCGCCGATGACTTTGGGTATTTCTTTGAAAGCTCAGGTCCCGCCGCAGTTAAACCACCATCCACGATGATGTGTTCGCCGGTGACAAACCGGGAGTCGTCTGTGGCGAGGAATAGTGCTGCACCCGCAATGTGCTCACCACTACCGTGTTCCGGCCAGGGTTGTGATCGCGCGAATCGTTCACGCGCGCGTTCCGGATTACCACCGTCAGCAAGTGGCGTGGCAATAAAACCCGGGCAAATCGCGTTAACACGAATCCGATCAGGACCGAGCTCCACTGCCCCAGACTTGCTGAGACTGATGACCGCAGCCTTGGCAGCGGAATACACCATGGGGCCGGCGTCACCGGAAAGGCCAGCGATCGACGCGGTGTTGATGATCGAGCCGCCCGCACCCTGTTTTTTCATACGACGCGCGGCGTGTTTCATGCCAAGGAAAACACTCTTCGCGAGCACATCCATGGTGTAGTCCCACGCTTCGACGGTAGTTTCCGTCATCGGACCAATGGCACCGCCGACACCGGCGTTATTGAAGACGATATCGAGCTGACCAAATCGGCTGATGGCGAGATCGAGCATGGCTTCGACGTCCGCTTCATTGGAGACGTCTGTGCGGATGAAAACACACTTTGCACCGTAGCCCGCCGTCGTTGCTTCAACAACGGTCTGCTCGCCGGTTTGGGCGTTGTAGTCCGCGACCACAACAGCCGCGCCTTCCGCAAGAAAACGCATCACTGTCGCTTTGCCCATACCACTCGCGCCACCGGTAATGACGGCGACTTTGCCTGCCAATCGCATGGTTTCCCCCGATAAATTTGTAGTGATGGTTCCGGACGCTACTTCAATTTCTGTTTGCAGGCGAATTCGGATCGAAGGTTCGCCAACATCTTGCCAACGGTGGTGCCAGCGCGACGGTTAACGAGGAGCTTCGGTCCACCACCCGGATCGATCCAGAGTTGCAGCACAACTTCAATCTGCTCGCCTTGTGTCGTAAACGTCCACACACCATCGGCGGCTTGCATTCGTACCGTGCCTTGCTGAGGCGCGATGCGTCTTGGAAGCCCCTTCATGGTGACTTTCGCCGACGCGCCCTGTAGATGCACATCGAGCGCATAAATCATGTCGCGAGGCTTGTAGGGCCAGGGTGCGAGCGTGACCACGTGATAAACGATGCCCGACGGAGTTTCTTCGAGTTTTTTGGCGGCGCCGGTATGCGGAACCCACGCTGCTAAAGCGTCGACGTCGGAAACATACTTCAGCACGGACTCAAGCTTTCCACAGAGCATCACACGACCGCGGTGCTCATGGTACTTGGATGTGGTCTCGCGACTCTCTACCCCGACACCCTCGACGTCACGCGCTGCTTTCCATGCACTCTCTGCCCACGCAGGTAGCGCGAGCAGCGAAAGGCAGAACACAAGTCGCGTCGTCAACATCGCTCGTCCCAAAATCTGTAATCAGTCGAGCGCGTCGATTTTTTCCTGATACTCGAGATACAACTCGTAGTTGTGTTTAACGGCGTCGTTGAGGTCTTGCTGGATGCGCGCTGTTTCAATGGTGGTCTTCACCCAAACATGTTCTGCCCAGTTACCACCGCTGGTTTTCACCACTTCGGTTTCAGCGGTTGCCAATCGGGTGATGTCGCCCAGGCCACTGAAAACAGCATCCAAACTCGGCTCGCTGCCTTCACCGCCCTCGATCTTCTTCAGGTTCGAGTCAAGGCGATCCCGCAGTGCCTTGGTCTTTTCCATATTGCGGATGTAGGTTTCGACTTGCTCTTCTGTCAATTCACCGTCGCTGGGAGGTTCATAGGTGTCCTCCTCTGCTTCAGCGACAAGATTCCCGACACGCTCCGCGCCAGCCAGGAGACCAGGAGAGCCCTCCCCGTCCAAAACGTTTTCTATGACTGTCTCGGTGTTTTCATCAACGGCATCGGACAAACCAGACGTCACGGCCGCCGCAAAAAACATCGTGCTGAAGATCACCCCAAACACCGCACCTATGACAAGCAGCACGAGGACGGAAACACCGAAGTGTTTACCGCGGTTCTCCTCCGGCACCTTGAGAAAGTGCGGCACGAACTGCCAGGTCAGGACTATGGAGTAGATCGCTGCGAGCAGTGCCAACAACCCACCAATCCAGGCGATACCAGAAAGCGCCGTACCGATACACGCCGGAATGACGGCGAGAGCGACCATGCCATACGCGTTATCGAAGTTTCTGACCCCACCGAACGTGCCAGCCAGAAAATCGAATACAAAGGCGAACAGAAACGTCCAGGCCAACTGGAAAACAAACATCACAGTGAATCCGAGCGCGCCGCCGTAACCCATGTCAAAGCCACTGCCAAGAATTCCGGCGATGATCGCGCCAATGACGAATGCGGCCGCGTAGGCTGGCAGCGTCAGCTGCATCAACGACTGCATGAAGGGAGCACCCATGGCCGCATATTCTTGAGCCGCGGCTTCTGGTGCCTTCAGAACCGCGGTGATCCACTTCTGGGTGGCGTTCAAATCAAACATGACCGTTCTCCCGCAGGTAAGAGTTCTCTGAACGTTCTATTGACATTCTCTCAACATCCTGGACGGTGCGGACCATGTTCGGGTCTTGGCGCCCGATTACGGAGAGGCGGGGAGCCCATCCGGAATACCTGAACGATACCGGGGATCAGACTTGCCGGCGAGCGCGTTCCGACGCACTGGGTCTGTCGAAAGGAATTGCAGGAGTTTGCCTTAAGGAAGGTCTGACTATTTGGACCTTCCTGTGTGGTACAGGGATGCACCGCCATTTTTCATGCGCGTGGCGCGTGCCTCGCACGCGCATTCGCGGGCAAAGCCCGTGTAAACGCAGGGAAAATGCGAGGCACCCTCAGGGTACCGACCTGATCGATTCGCAGGAGCGAATTGATCAGACTTACCTTAAGACCCGAGTCGATACCGGATCTTAACCACGAGGAAGTTGGCCAGCGGTGCATCCCATGCATCGTTGAAGATCTGTCCGAATTCCTGGTCACCCAACAACGCACCGAGGTCTGCCTGACGCGTATAGACCACAAACAAATCAGAGAGAGGTGCCATTTCCCAACGATAACGAAGCTGCAAGCTGTACTGCGTTTTGGAGAAGTCGTAGCTCGAACGGAAGCCGGGACCTGTTGGCTTGGCTGTTGAAATCAGATTGCCCGGTCGTGCTGGAATGAAAAAGAAATCCTGTTCACGTGCCTTGATGCCAACGACCTGCATGGACAAACGCAGTTGTTGGCGAGCACTGATGAAGTAGTCGACGGACAGGTTCGGCATCCACTGTTCCGCACTGAAGGTGCCCATCAGGCGACCACCTTGATGCAAGAGCCAACCATCACGATCCTGGTACTGCACGGCCAGAGTCATGCCGAACCGATCACTCGGACGCCAACCAATCGATGCATCCCAAACCAGCGCTTCACCACCGAGGTTTTCACCTTTGTATCCAATACCCGCGGTGTAGAACCAACGCTGCGTCGTGTCGGACTCCCACAACAACGACGCCTCGACGCGCTCTTCAATGCGAAACGTACCGTTGCCGAAGGAGTTGAGGTCATCGTACTGAGGTGCCGCAAAACCCAGTCGCGCCGTCAGGTAGGTCAAGTTGTTGAGTGACAGACGATCCGACAGGAACGCGCCCCCTCCCGTGAGCAGCGATTCGGAGATGTTCTTTTGCAAGAACCCACGCAAATCAAACTGATTCTCACGCGCAAACCCAAGCCCGGACGACGTGAGCGTGAACGAGTTGCGGAAACGATACATGTCGACCCGCTGCAGGAAGCCTAAGTCATTCACGTCGAGGTGTTTGTCAAAGGCTTCAAGACCGGCTCGATAGAACATGCCACGACGGAACTGGTACTCCACGTCAACGAAACCACCGTGCCCTTGTGTTGAGCCTTCAACATCAGAGCCCATGTACTGCGCATCGATCTTCACTTTGCCTGTGGGTGATAACCAGTGACCATCGACACCTACCGTCATCGCATCGCGGTAGTTGTTGAGCACGCTGGTGACCATCGCGCCAACCGCACGGTAGCCCGAGTCGTTGTTTTCATAGAGCACCCGCGCCACACCATAGTCGTTACCATCCTGGTGTACGTTCACCGGCGTTCCACCCTGGCGCGTGTGGAATTTCACATCGTCTTCAAAGGCGGCGAGAAATCCGTAACGAAGGCGGCCCGTTTGTCCTGTGGTGTTGACCGCGCCTTTGAGTTCCGTGGGTGCTTCCAGCTCACGTTGTGGAATAAAAGCAGTACCCGGCACGTCCGGTCGCCGCGGTTTTCCACCAATCCTTCGGGTGTTGAGCAAGGTATACGGAACACCCTGGTTGCCGACGTTGCCACGAGTACGCGTATCACCTCGAGGTGAGGTGACGTAAACCTCCTGACCTTCCAGAAAAAACAGCCGTTTTTCAGGGAAAAACACCTCCAGTGCCGTGAGATTGATGACCACCTCATCGGACTCGACATTGCCAAAGTCTGGATTGAGCGTCGCATTCATCTGGAAGTTGGAGGAGGGTCGCCAGAACATATCGACTCCCGCGCGATACTTCATCTCCCCTTCAACACGATCCTTCGCCGCAGCGACGAACGGATAGACGTTGTACTGCTGACGCGGCGCAACTTCGTTCATGGTGATGGTTTGCAGTTCCGACATGAACTTCTGACCCGTCGGGGGAAGCTCCGGCCAGCCCCAACGTTCATCGAGATAACCTACCTTGCGCGACACATAGACGCCCATCTTGCGAAGGTCGCCACTTGCGGGCATGGACACTGCGCTCCAGGGGATGAACATCTCAGCTGTCCAACCAAAGTCGGTTTTGCTTGTGCGTCCGCGCCAGGGACCATCCCAATCGTTCTGGTATTTGCGCTCGGGCAACACGGTGCCATCCATCTGTGAATCGCCGAGCGCAATGCCGAACCAGTTGCCGTAAAGCCCCTGACCGGAGGTGTCGATGGTGATGGAGACGTTATCGCGATTGAGCTGAATCTGGTCTCGCCCTGACAAGCGCGATACGTAAGCGTCGGTGGGTTGCTCGAGTTCTGCACCGATGTAGAGGCCCTTGAGGTCATAACCGAGAAAAAGACGCGTGGCATGACGTGCCGGTTGAAGCGTATCCGGTTCGAGCACCTTGAAGTCCGTAACCGGTGTGATGGTTTTCCAGAAAGGTTCGTTGAGTTGGCCGTCGATCACGAACTGATCTGGAGCCGCATCAATACGCTGTAGCGGCAACGGCGGCGCCGATGAACTCGCTGAAGCGCCGACCGCAAAAAGACCGGACGCAAAAATAAAGCTCAGTGGAATCAGCGGTCGCACAGGATGACTGGGCTTTAAAGTGGGGACGCGCGATGGTAGCACACGTGGCACATGTGTCCTTACACTCTCCCTCGCAATCCGCCGCGCTGCACGACGAGTACAGCGGCTAATCAACCTCTTCATGACAGGAGAACACACGATGTCGAATACCCTCGACTGGTACTACCACCGCAACGGCTGAACGGGCTGCGGTAAGGCCATGGGATTCATGACCACCCGCAAACTCACCGTGCGTGAGACTGTTCCTGCTTCTCGCAAACTCGGCGCTGCCGATGCGCGTAAACTGCTCGCCGGCATGAAGACGTTGGTTGTCGCTCGCGGTAAGAAGAGCGATTCGTTTGATCTCAAAGGCGGGATCACTGACGAAATGGTTGAGGCGATGCTTGGGCCTACCGGAAATCTTCGTGCACCGACCTTGAAGGTGGGCAAGACGGTGTTGGTTGGCTTTGGTGAAGGGGCTTGGGAAGAAATTCTGGGTTAAGCCCGCGCTTGTGCAGCCTGACTATCCCCGGATGGCAGGCTGCACGACCACACCACTCCGATCGAGCGGTCGCCGATCCAGCGCCCATACCACCAAGAACATCACCGTGCCCGACACCGGACACCAGTAGAAGAACGACACGTTCTGCTCCGCCATCCAGGCTGTGGTCACACACGACGCCAGGAATCCGATCATGAACGACGGGAAACGGCCGATGCCATACCGTGCCAGCATGATGGTCGCGAAGATCGGCCCGTACACGTAGTTAGGCAGTTTGAACGTCAGATCGAGTAACCCCTCCGCGGAGAATCGACTGAAGTACACCGCAGTGACCAGAAAGATCACGCTCCAAACCACAATCGACAATCGAGCCACCCAAAGATAATGGGCTTCACTCGCCCCACGAACAAATCGTTCGTAGATGTGGTGCACGGTGACATCGGCAGCCTCAGCCAATGCAGAGTTTTGCGTGGAAATCGCCGCAGCAAAGATCGATGCGATCGTGAGGCCGCAAATGCCTGTCGGCAGTTCCGTCACGATGAAGTGAGGAAAGATTCGGTCGGGTTCGCGCGCCAGTTCAGCAAGCACTGTCTCGGACAGCGGGTGCTCCATATAGAACACCGACAACGCGAGCCCCACACCCAAAATGAAAAGATGCAGGACGTAGAAGAGCGCCGAGAAGTTATAGG
Organism: Gammaproteobacteria bacterium; assembly: GCA_005799745.1. GTDB lineage: Bacteria > Pseudomonadota > Gammaproteobacteria > Pseudomonadales > Azotimanducaceae > SYFY01. The sequence goes on along the minus strand of SYFY01000043.1, from coordinate 42,632 downwards.
CCTTCTTCGCATCGGCTACGGATCGACAGGCGCGCACACGCTGCCAGGTACCTTGAGTTGCACCCATGGCGATAGACAGGCCAATCGAGCCGAGGATGCCGGACCAGATCGTGTAACGCCGCTCCGGGTCCGTGGAAAAATCGAACAACACCAGCTTGCCCTGCGTATCCAACCAGACAAAAGCTTCGGCGAGGGAGGACTGCAACGTTCCAGCCACATAGAAGAGCGCAAAAATCCCACCTGCGGCAAACACCAGAAACAAAATGAAGTCGGTCCAGATCACCGTCTTGAGACCCGCGAGTGCACTCCATAACAAGCTGAACAACACGATAAAGAGCCCACACACCGGTATTCCCCAACCGGTAATGACATCCAGAACGAGCGAAGCCGTGAGCAGCTTGATGCCGGAATTGATAATGTTAAGGATGAGTCCGAGCACCATGGAGAACTCACCGGTTCGGGCGTCCATCCGTGCGGAGATGTACTCGTACGCCGTGCGTATCCCACGGCTTTCGTAGTACGGCCTCGCCAGTATGGCCGCGATAAACAGTTTTCCGAGCGCAAGGCCGAGGATGACCTGGAAGTAAGTGAGATTGCCGCCGTCACGAAAGACTGCAGCAGGCACTGAAACGAAGGTTACCGAACTGACGAGAAACGCGATGATGCTCGCCGAGACCGCCCACCAGGGCAGTGAACCTCCGGCTTCGAAAAAACCTTTGCGGTCATTGATGGTGCCACTGAGGTAGTGCCCGAACCAGGTTGTCAGCACCATCATCCCAATGACGATGGCGAAATCAAGTGGACCGTTCATGGCGCTCTTTCATTGACCGTGTCGCGCGCTGTAGTTTTGATTCGTTAACCCGCTGACACTGCTTCTTCAACCACCGTGGTTCTGGTCGGCATCGGCTTGAGCGCTCCCGACTTTCCAAACAGCAGCGCGCCATCTTCGAGGGGTGCGTGCCGCACCATCTTTTTGTCGAGCTCAAAGTTCTGCGTATTGCGCCAGGGATCGGTACCAAGCTGCTTGGGGAAAAGGTGCATCATTCGCTGCATGTAGCCTGCGGTAAAATCTTCGATCCAGGGTCTACGCTGCGCATTCAACTCATGCAACTGCAGCCGCGGGGTTACCTGGGTAACGCCGAGCTTGTCCATCTGGTTGATCACCCGACAGGCGTACTCTGCGGTGAGATCCGCGCGCAGCGTCCACGACGCATTGATGTAACCAAAGGTCTGGATGAGGTTGGGCACATCGGAGTACATCATGCCCTTGTAGCTGACGGTATTCGGGAAATCGACACTCTCTCCATCCACAGAGAAACTCGCACCACCCAGCAGCAGCAAATTGAGCCCTGTCGCGACAACCAGAATATCGGCTTTAACATCCGTGCCATCCTGCATCCGCACACCATCCGCGGTCACACGGGCGATCTGCCCTGTCACCACGTCGACCTTCTTTTTGTTGATCGCTTTGAACAGATCCGCGTTCGGAATCAAGCAGAGTCGTTGATCCCAAGGGTTGTAGCTCGGGGTGAAATGCCGCTCTGTAAAGTCTTCACCGACCGCTTTACGCACACCACTCAGCAACAGCTCACGTACGCGACCTGGAGATGTGCGGGTGCGTTTGTACATATAGGCCTGCAGCCGCGTGTTTTTGAAGCGGGTGATGCGGTAGGCCCACATTTCCGGGAGGAACTTTCGCAGCCAGTTGGCGATGGCGTCTTGATCGGGCCTTGAAACCAGGTAGGTCGGCGAGCGTTGGATCATGGTCACCTTCGCTGCTTGATCGGCCATGGACGGAACAACCGTCATGGCCGTCGCGCCGGAGCCAATGACGACTACGCGTTTACCGGCATAGTCGAGATCTTCCGGCCAGAACTGGGGACTGAGGGTCATTCCTGCAAAGTCCTTCAAACCAGCAATTTCCGGCTCGAAAGGTTGTTCGTAGTTGTAGTAGCCGCTGCACATCTCGAGAAAGCGGCAGCTCATTTTTTCAGTCTTTCCGGTTGCAGGTTCTTCGACGCTTAACGCCCAACAAGCATCTTCCGTGGACCAGGAGGCACTGTGCAGTTTTTTGCCGAAGCGGATGTGTGGATTGATACCGTATTCCGCGGCTGTTTCTCGAACGTACTTCCGAATCGAGGGCCCATCGGCGATGGACTTGGCGTCACGCCAGGGCTTGAAGTCGTAACCAAGTGTGTGCATATCACTGTCAGAACGAACACCGGGATAACGAAACAAGTCCCACGTTCCGCCGATGGCGTTTCGAGCTTCGAGGATGACGTACTTCTTGCCCGGACAATCCCGCTGCAGGTGAACGGCAGCACCAATGCCTGACAAGCCGGCGCCTACAATGATCATATCGAAATGTTCCACGATTCTCTTCCTTCTCTCTGGCCTGATCTCAGGCCTACGCTCTCGCCAGTCTTACTGCTGAACGACTGCTTTAAGGAGCAGCGCTATTTTTTCTGATCAACGACACGCATGAAGTCGATGCTTCGGGTTTCACCTTCAGGCACCGGCACTTCCACAAGCCGCTCAGGCACATCATCAAACTCCAGTCGGAGTGCACGTGTCATTGTCGCGTGCATTTCATACGTACAAGTGATGTAGGTCAGTTCGATGATTTCTACGTCGGAGAGGTGGCGTTTCAGGGCATCAAAGGTGCCATCGGCGACACGGCCACCTTGCAGCACGAGATCATCCGTATAAGCGAGCACTGCCCGCTCAACCTCGGTGAAGAGACTCGTCGACGACCAATGCGGAATCGATCCGATCTGTTCTTCAGAGAATCCTGCGGCACGAAGCGCCTTGCAGTGTTGGGAGAAGACGAACTGACTGCCCCGTCCAAATCCCGCTCGTGCCTGACCCAATTCACGCAGCCGTGGGCTTAGCTTGCGATTTTTCGAACGGTAAAACTGAAAGCCGGACACCATGTGATGCAGCGCATCGGGTACCTGGGCGAGAACGGTCCACCAGTTACCGGGTGTTCCCGTAGCCGTACCGGGTTGATCCACCGGGTCACGGTCCGGCCCAAAAACCGCGTCATAGAGCGGCAATACGGAAGGGTGGACCTCACTGCGACGCAGTTGTTTCAGTCTCGGCATGGCTTTCTGGCGGGTGACAGCTTGTTAAAGCGGGAGCCGAAGTATCCGGGAATCGGCCAACGGAAACTACCCGTCAAGGCCCTGCGACCGTGACGGGATGTAGCGTGTTTGTAATCGGTCCGGCGTCTTCGGGGGTGGATGCGAGGGGTGACAACTCACCCTTGATCCAGACACCGAGTTGATCGCCGTAACGAGGTCTCAAGGGATGGCCGGACTGTGAACCGGGTCTGACCACGAACGCACGAGTGGGCTGGCTCATCTCCAGTACCACGCGCAGTGTCATACCACCGGTTGCCTTAAACGGTTCGCTGTATCGATGTCGCTCCGGGGCGAGTGTGGAGTTGCCACCGCCAAATCCCGCGCTACGAGATCAAAGCGGCTCGCAGCACCCGTCCACAACGCTACTTCAAGACATGTGAGCAATAACTCCGGTGGCACGAGGGATAGCGATTGAATACCCGCGTTGATGCCAGCCGCGTAGCGAGAGACCAAAGCGCTGAGTTGCGTCGTGGTATTTCGCTCAATCTGCAGCGCAAGTGCGGGCACGCCCGCACACTTGAGTTCGATATCGGTATCGAGCGCAAAACGTTCGAGTGCTTTGGCCAAGCTCGCCTTTCCGGCACGTCGTATCACCTACAATTGCCGGAGGCGTTCTTTCGCATGCCGCCATGCCTTGTGTAGAGCGCGCACCTTCCAAGGTTTTTGCACGCACAAAGGGTCGACGCCACGGGTCAGAGTGGAGCTCACCTGAATCCGCGACGGCGGCATCGGATGAAGCAGGGTCAGAAGGAACGGACCACCTCAGCATCAACCACGCGCCACCGACGAGGATCGTCAGTACAATATCTCCCGCGATGAACGTCCGCTTCATGCCGCGGTATAGATTTCCAGGAGACTCGATTTGCAGGCATCGATAAATATCCGTTCTTCACCAGGACCAATCACCGTGGACAGGAACACCGTTCCCGTCGACGCGATGAACACGCCACGCGCAAGCATCGCCCGAAAGAACGCTTCAGTTCGTTTGAGTTCTTCCGGCAGCTTGAAATAGCTGCGGTAGTCACGCACCTCGCGGCGGTGAAAGTAGAAAGAAAACACAGAGCCCGTGCGACTGACCTGCATCGGTAAACGTTGCTCATCAAAGAACTGCGTCAGCGCTGATCGAAGCCGTTCACCCAGTGCATCAAGCTCAGCAAACGCGGCAGGCGTCAGCAACTGCATGCTGGCAAGCCCTGCTCGCATGGTGATGGGGTTGGCGGTAAAGGTACCGCTGGACGCCACATCCTTCGCCGTGGTTTCCTTCACATCCGCACGGCCTGCAACCGCGCCAACGGGATAACCGCCACCAATGATCTTACCGAGCACCGTGAGGTCGGGTTCGCCGCCAAACCGACCTTGTGCACCGTGATAGCCAAATCGAACCGCAATAACTTCATCGAAGATCAGGAGCATGCCCAATCGTCGCGTCAGTGTACGAAGTCCTTCAAGAAAAAAACGCTCCAACGGCTTCATTCCGGCGCGCGGCGGTACCGGATCGACGATCACCGCAGCAATCTCCGCGGCATGGGTTGTCAAGACTCGATCGGCTATGGCCAGATCATTCGCAGCAATGGCGACAACCGCATCGAGTACACCTTGTGGCGTCGCCGGAACGGCGGCGACAGAGGCGGGTTCATTACCCCAGTTTTCTGGTGTGGAGTAGTCACTGACTTCAGCAAAATCGTTGGAGCCGTGATAGACCCCTTCAAGCTTGACGATGCGGCTGCGACCGGTGAATGCATGTGCGGCTTTAAGGGCGAGACCCACTGCTTCCGAACCGGTGTTGATAAAACGAATGCGCTCAAACGCAGGCACGCGCTCTTGCAACAACTCCGCCAACGCCACTTCGTGAGGCGTGGGCGCAGCGAAACAGGAACCAAGCGCAACCTGCTCTTGTACAACCCGAACCACGTCGGGATGCGCGTGACCGTGAATCAACACGCCGAGGTTGTTGGCAAGATCTAAGTATCGATGACCATCGACGTCGGTGATCCAGGCGCCCTCACCTTTCACGATGTAGGGCGGATGCGGTGAAAACCACACCGCGGCGCGTGTCGATCCACCGGGCAGGACCTTACGTGCGCGCTCCCACAATCCGTCCGACCGCGCCATATCAGATTGGTTGATGCGCCCTCCGGACACTTCCGGTTTTTTCTCACGTTTTTGGACTTCGTTTGCCGATGCCACGCCAAGCGACAACAACGTCTCTACCGCTTCGCATTTCCCCGCGGATAAACGTCAGGGATCAAGTGCGCCTAATCACCTCACCGGTGCCAAGGAGCCATTTACCCAGAGGCGCCGCTGCCACAAAGTCGACCTGGAGACTCACCGTGACAATATGTGCATCAGCCACCACATCTCGCGCCAACGCACAGAGACTGACATCCGCCATGGTCGAGAGAACACCACCGTGTACCGTGCGCATGCCGTTTGTATGTTGAACCTTTGGCCAGAAGCAGACGCCCGTACATTGCCCTTGCATATCACGGCGAAAACCGAAAGGGCCAATGAAGTCTTCTGCAGGGTCAGTGCCGATGGCGAGAACAAACCCGCTCGGCAACGTGAACTCACCTGGGTTCGACGAGTCATCAGACAAGGGCACGCACCACATCGATACCGGGAGCGCCGGGGTGAAACATCACCACAGCGTCATCAAACCCTGCCTCGGCAAACAGTTGCAGCCGTTCACGCAGTTCGCCGACATCCGTGGCTTTGTTGAGGATGAGCGTTGAAACAATCGCGCGACCACCACCTGCAGCGCGATAAGTCCTTAGCGCCTCCGCCACTTCTGGCAGTGTTCGATAGTGACCCGACGCAATCCAGCCATCAAAATTCCTGGCGGCCTGTTCAACACCTTTTCCCCAGGTTCCGAGGAAGAGCGGCACGCGCCCGAGCACGGGTGTCCAGGGGGAGAGTTGCTTGCCTGCATGTTCACCGGTCTGCAGGAATCCTCGCAAAGGGTGCAGCATCTCGCGGAACGTTTTGAAGCGCCCGGCATAGTCGCGATCATAGGTGCTGAAGTCAGCTTCGGTGGACCCTGCGCCAACACCCATGATCAGACGATTACCGGCGATCTGGGACAACGAAAGTATGCGGTGCGCGAGATCCGCAGGGTGATAGAGCGATGCCTGCACGACGGCGGTGCCGAGCTCGACTTTTTCTGTAACAGTAGCGGCCACTGACAAGCTGACAAACGGATCGGTGATCATGAACCCGCGACCGATGGCTTGCGCTGACCACAAACTCGAATAACCCGCAGCTTGAAATCCCTTAGCCTGATTGGCTAGGAACGAAGGATCGGATGGTGTCGTGATGGGTCCAAGCAATGCTCCAATTCTCATGAGTTAAGTCCCATTGGCTCTGATCTCCGTGAACGATAGTTGAGGGCTATTCCCGGGTAATGCCGAACTCGCGCAGCACTTCGTCGGTATGTTCGCCGAGTCGTGGTGGAATGCGCAGCAACGACGTAGGTGTTTCGGTGAACTTGATGGGGCTGCCGACGGTGACCACTTCCGGGTTATCTCCGGGCGGTTTGAAGCGTGTGATCATGCCACGCGCTTCAACATGTGGGTCCTCAAAAATCTCTTTGGCCGTATTCACCGGACCACACGGCACACGGCCACCGAGAGCCGTGCCGTTTTTTTTCTTCGTTCGCTCACCCGTCCAGGCCGAGATGATCGGTTCAACGAAGTCCTGATTTTTCAGCCTTAGATGCATGTTACTACTGCATGCATCGTTGATCAGGTCCGGCCTTCCCCTGACTTCACAAAGTTCAGCCCAATGTCCCGGACCAGGTGCAGCGATGGCTACAGACCCATCTTTCGCTGGATAGATTCCAAAAGGCATAAGGTTCGGATGATGTTGCCCACGTGGACCGAGTTCGATGCCTGCCACACCGTAATTGGTGATGACCGTTTCGTTGTACGCCAGCATCTCGTCGTACATGCCAATGTCGAGAAACTGCCCCCCTGTCCGGTGATGAATGGCGGAGACGACACCGAGCGCGAGCAGTGTGCCGGGATAGATGCCGCCGACACTCACACCACCCGGAAACCCACCACTGCCTTCAGGGCCGGTGATGTGCACACGCCCACCCATACTTTGCGCAACGATGTCGTCGGCCGGCCAATCGGCATAAGGACTTTCGCCCGTGCGTGGATCGCCATAACCACGAATCGCGCCATAAACCAGTCGTGGGTTCCGTTCGCGAATCACGTCATAACCGACACCGAGGCGATCCATCACACCCACGATGATGGTGATGTCGGCGAGGGCCCCATAAGGACGCGGTTAGGCGTCGAGATCTTGTGGATAGACCGCAAACGCCGGCTTCTGGGCCAGCCGCACCCGGATCTCGCCGTTCGGTGCATTGAGCAAGAGATCCACTGCCTCAGCAGCCATCACTTCCGGTGCCATAATGTCAGGACGTTTAAACGCATCTGGAACAATACCGGTATCGACCACACCCGGGCAGAGTACGTTAACCTTGACCGTCGTGCCTTCGTTAGCCGCCGCCACACTCCGTCCAAAGCCGATCAATGCGTATTTGGTGGCGGCATAAAGAGGATCGATGGGCAGAACACCGAGACCTGCAATGGATGCGGTGATGGTGACGGCACCCCCTTTAGCTCGCATCTTCGGCAAGAGAACCTTCACGCCAAAGAACACACCATCGAGGTTTACGCCGACGATGCGCCGATATTGCTCGAGGGAGACGTCCTCAATCTTGAGGAACGGTGCACCAGTCGCTACGACCATAATGCCGGCGTTGAGGTGCACGAGATCGGGAACACCGAGTTTTTGTTCGCAGGTGTTCACTGCCGAGGTCACTGACGACAGGTTGGTGACATCACAAGGGATAAAGAGACCACCTACTTCAGCGGCAAGGGGCTCACCGTCTTTGGCGTTGACGTCGCATATCGCGACCTTCGCGCCTTTTGCGGTGAGTTGCCGGACCACCTGGGCACCGATGCCCGTGGACCCGCCTGTTACGAGTGCGATCTTCTGAACCATGCTTCTTCCCTCCTCAGTCGAGCGGCGGACTACGGGTTTATTCGCCCGCTTTCCCGCCTTCAGCAAGTTTTGCCTTCAGCTCGTCGATACGTGCTGCGAACATCCTTTCACGCGTTTGTGAGTGACCGACGTGCTGCAGATTGAAAGCCGCTTGTTGCGCCGTCCAGAAGCCTTGGGCATCAAGCGCCTGGTTACAGGACATCTTGGCAAGCTTCAGCGAGAACGAAGGCCGAGTTGCGATCTTCTCAGCCATTCGCATGGTGAACGCATCGAGGTTATCGCGCGATACGACGTGATTGATCATGCCGAGGTTATAGGCTTCCGGCGCGGTCACGGGCTCACCGGTGTAGAGCATCTCTTTCGCTTTACGAATACCGAACTCCCAAGGATGCGCAAACCACTCCACGCCGTTCACCCCGAAGTCGACGGTGATATCGATGAACGTCGCATCTTCACTGGCGACAATGAGATCGCAGACCCACATCAACATGAGTCCACCTGCAATCGTTTTGCCATGCACTTGAGCAATGGTGGGTTTTGGCAACTGTTGCCAGCGACGACACATGTTGAGGTAAATCTCTTCTTCGAGAGCAAGGTGTCCTTCAGTGCCTGGCTTGCTGAAGCCGCCGGAGATCCCAATGGGTTTGATGTCGTAGGGATCGCGGTTGCGAGTGTCATGACCGGACGAGAAGTGCGGACCTGCACCAGCGAGAATGATGCACTTCACCGAGTCATCGAAGGATGCGCGGGTAAGCGCATCATTCAGTTCATAGGTCATACGCATGTCCTGGGCATTACGTGCCTCCGGACGGTTGAGTGTGACTCGCGCAACACCCGTATCAAACGTCTCGTATTTGACGCGTTGGTACTCAGTCATGGTCCTTAGTCTCCCGGAAGATAAAGAAAAAATCGGATTGGCGGCATGGTATTACGCCGCATCAGGCTTGAGTACCCCGCTTTCGTCTCAGGCCACCCTCAAGTGACGGGGCAGGCATTGACGGGACAAGCATTGACGAGACAGGAATCAAACCCTGAGAGTGTTACCTCGCCGACTTTACAGATTCTTCGGAAAACGCACTGATGCCCTTCTCCATCGACGCACTCGTCGATTACGCGCCGATCCTTTTCTGCATGCTGGCCTCCGGGGTGATCGGCGGCTTGATGGCAGGGCTCTTGGGTGTTGGCGGAGGCATCGTCATAGTGCCGGTGCTCGACTTCGCTTTCGCGATGCTGGGTGTACCACCCGAGCTTCGCCTGCAATTCGCGGTGGCCACGTCGCTCGCGACGATCATTCCCACCTCGATTTCGTCCGCCCGCTCCCACCATGCCAACGGCGCGGTGGACGTTCCGCTCTTCAAGCGCTGGTCCGGGGGAATGCTCATCGGGTCAACGGCAGGCGCGCTCATCGCTTCGACAGTGAGCGGGCAAGGCATGGCGCTGGTTTTTGGTGCGGTCGCGTTGCTGGTGGCTGCGAAGATGCTCCTTATTCCGGAAGCTGTTCGCATTGCGTCCGCCGTACCCACGGGGCCTGCAAGTCACCTCATTCCATTTGGTATTGGTGGCATCTCCAGCATGATGGGCATTGGCGGCGGCACCCTCGGCGTGCCGACGCTCACACTGCTTAACCACCCAGTACATCGTGCCGTCGGAACCAGCGCGACGTTTGGATTGGTTGTCAGCATCCCCGCGACCATCGCCTACGTGATGGCCGGCTGGGATCACGCAGGCGCCCTGCCAGGTAGCGTCGGCTACGTCAACGTAGTCGGTTTTCTGCTGATTGCGCCGCTAACGACGTATTTCGCCCCTTATGGAGCCCGTCTAGCACACCGCCTGTCGCGGCAGCAGCTCAGCAGGGCGTTTGGTGGATTTCTGCTGCTGGTCGGCGGACGAATGCTGTACAACGCCTCAGTCCTATAGACAAAGAGCTATCCAAAATTTCTATCGATATGATAGAAACAATTCATTTCATCAATGTAATTTCATCAGCCAGGATGCCACCCATCTTCACCGCGCCAACGAGGCAACCAAGATGAATACATCCCCCGCCATTGACATTGACCAAGCTACCCGCAAGTCCATTGCACTCGGACTTTCGCGCCTTCTGGCAGATAGCTACACGTTGTATCTCAAAACCCACAACTACCACTGGAGTGTAACTGGTCCCCAGTTCGCCTCCCTGCATCTCCTCTTCGAAACCCAGTACACGGAGCTGGCCTTAGCCGTCGATCTGATCGCCGAACGAATCCGGGCGCTGGGAGAAAAAGCACCTGGCTCCTACAAGGCATTCTCAGAACTGTCATCCATCCCCGAGGAGGCCGACTTGCCGAATGCCACCACGATGATTCGGCGGTTGGTGGAGGGTCAGGAAACCGTGGTCAGGACTGCACGATCCCTTTTTCGGGAGGTAGATGCAGCCGCGGACGAGCCCACCGCAGACCTTTTGACCCAGCGAATGCAGCTTCATGAGAAAAATGCCTGGATGCTGCGCAGCCTTTTGGAGGTCTAAGCGGCGTTCTGACACTAACTTGAGACCAACTTGAGACCAACTTGAGAGTAGGGGCGATTGATTCTGGTATCGCCCTCGGTCACTCCTGCACAACCTCGAACGCCTGAGCTGGTGGAAACAAAATGAAACAAAAATGGAGGAAAGTTCGATAAATGGTGTAACGGAACGGAAAAAAATGCGCCTGAGGGGTTTCTGGCCGTTCACCGATTCGCGTACCATTCCGCGCCAGTCTGCCGCCGCCGGTGGGTCACCGTTCATTCCTGTCCAGGAACGTGATCGATCGACGTGTTGGAAGATGGGGGGAGCTGCTGTTGTCCGTATCGGAACGATCCTATCGAATCGTTCACTCGCCTGCCGACCAGCAGACGCGTATGGTTGCTTGTGTGGTTAGCCGAAGGGCTTGCCAACAGCAAGGGCAAGGCCGCCTTCCTCGAAACAGGTTTAACTGCGACGCGCATCATTCAGAAGCCATGGAATCTCTTCAGAACTGAGCCATGCACATCGAAGCACAGCAAGAAAGGCAAAGCCTCGTCGCCATCCCAACTTTTTCGGGCCTGAAACCGCCTGCCAAACCTTTGGCCAACCTGGCGGAAATGCTCGATTTTGCAGCGACGGGTGTCACCGGTTTCAACTTCTATAATGGCAGCGGCCAACTGACCGATGTCCTGACCTATCGCGATTTGCGTGTGGAGGCATTACACCTCGCCAAGCAACTCGCGACATTGAATCTGCCGAGACTCGCACGTGTCGCCATCATTGCGGACACTACGCCACTCTTTCACAAGGTTTTCTTTGCCTGCCAATATGCAGGCTTCATCCCGGTGCCGATGCCCGCGGCCCTGTTCATGGGCGGTGCCGAGAGTTACGTAAATCAGATTCGCCGGATGTTGCAGAGCTGCACCGCATCGGTCGCCATTGCACCACCAGGATATGAAGATCTGTTGAGTCGTGCCGTCGAAGGTTGTGACCTCACGTGGCACGGCGGTGCCGACGCCTTAACCGTACTGCCGGCCGAAGATCGCGAGCTTCTACCACTGGATCGTGACGACCCGGCGTACCTGCAATACACCTCTGGAAGCACGCAGTTCCCACGCGGTGTCGAGATGACCGAACGCGCGGTTATCTGCAACCTCAATGAAATCGTCGACAAAGGCGTCAACATGACCGCCGAAGATCGGCTGGTATCGTGGTTGCCGTTCTATCACGACATGGGACTCGTTGGCTTTGTACTCGTACCGCTGTGCCGTCAACTGTCTGTCGACTACCTGAGCCCGCGCACCTTCGCGATGCGTCCACGCCTCTGGCTGAAACTCATCAGTGACAACCGCGGCACGATCTCATCCAGCCCACCGTCAGGATATGGCCTGTGTGCGACTCGGCTTCGTCTGACGACCGACCAACAAAAATACGACCTGTCGAGCTGGCGGGTCGCAAGTGTTGGCGCGGAACGAATCAATCCTCGGCAACTCGTCGGTTTCGCCAACGCCATGAAGGATATGGGTTTCGATCCCAAAGCCTTTGTCGCCTGTTATGGCATGGCCGAATGTGGACTCGCCGTCAGCTTTGCGCCACTGCGAGAAGGCGTCACAGTAGACAATGTCGACAAGGACCTGATTACCCGCACGGGCAAAGCCGTGCCGGTGGAAGGTGACGCCGAGGTGCTCGAACTCGTCGACTGCGGGCGCATGTTGCCGAGCTACGAACTGCGTATCACCGACGGTGGCGGCCGCACCTTGCCAGACCGGCAGTGTGGCCACATCCAGGTACGGGGCCCGAGTGTCATGCGGGGTTACTTCAATGATCCAGAAGCAACCGCACGGGTACTGAGCGCAGACGGTTGGCTGGACACGGGAGATATCGGCTACAGCCTTAATCACCACCTCTATGTCACCGCACGCAGCAAAGACGTGATCATCATCCACGGCCGCAACATCTGGCCGCAGGATCTCGAACAACTCGCTGAATCCTGTCCCGGTGTCCGTCTGGGAGATTCCACCGCGTTTGAAGTGGCTCGTCCCGACAACGATCCAATGGTGGTTGTCGTGGTTGAAACGAAACGACCGGACCCGGAGCTGCGCAAGCTCATCGCTGCGCGTGTTTCCAGCAGTTTTGGTGTGACTTGCCATGTCGAGCTTGTTCCGCCCAAGACGTTGCCGAAGACTTCCTCCGGCAAACTCTCCCGTGCTACCGCGCGATTGGGCTTCCTCGAACGTGTGGGTTGGGACGAACACGGCAATCCGATCGCCACGTCAGCGCTAGAAGGTTACGGCTGACCACGCCTTCCCACGGTTCACCTGCTGCGCCTGACTTACCGCGCACGCATCGTATCCTGTTGACCGGCGCCACAGGCTTCATCGGTCAGCATGTTCATCGTGCATTACTCGACGCGGGTCACTACGTCACTGCGGTCATTCGACCCGAGCGCGCAGAAGTTCCCCTCGATCCACGCTGTCACATTCTTCGTGCCAGTCTCTTCGATGGTGAAGCTCTTCGGTCCGCCGTTCAAAACGCAACCGCAATGATCGCCCTCGCCGGCGCTGTTCGCGGAAGTAGCGGAGAACAGTTCGCTTCCGTCAATACGGATTCGATCTCAGTGCTTCGGCGCGTGATGGAAACCAACGCGGTCGACACGCCCCTATTGCTCATGTCTTCACTCGCCGCAAGTCAGCCTGAACTTTCGGACTACGCCGCCAGCAAACGCTCTGGTGAAGCGATCATTACGCAAAGTGCGCTGCGGTGGTGTGCCTTGCGTCCGCCGGCGGTGTACGGGCCTGGTGAAAAAGAACTTCGCCCATTGCTCACTTGGTTAGTCCGCGGCGTGATCATCGTGCCCGGCAGCCTCGCCAATCGGATTTCGTTCATTCACGTCGCGGACCTGACCGCAGCTTGCCTTGCATGGCTTAATCACGCGCAGCTGCTGCAACGCCGCATTTTCACACTCGACGATGGCACAACAGGTGGATATGACTGGGCCGATATCGAAAAGGCGGTTTGTGACCGACGACGTCTCCGTCTCGTGTTGCCACCGGCGTTTCTGCGGCTGCTCGGGCGATTGAATGCGTCGTGGGCGAGCCTTACCGGCACCGCGCCAATGTTGTCCCCTGGCAAGGTGAACGAACTGTTGAATCCACATTGGGTGGGCAGCGGCGAGACAGAAGGTAATAATGCATTCACCGCATTAACCGGCTGGCGGCCGCAATGGACGCTCAAGGCCGGTGTGCAACAAACGATGCAAACGCGGTAAGTCCGTTACCGACATACCCCAACATCAGTGTTTCCGGAGTCTTTTCAGTCGTGACCGATATTGAGCAACAGTTGTCCACGCTGCTCGGACACATCACGGAGCTGCCTGCGGCGTTCGGCCCGGACTCCGATTTGATCGAAGACCTCGCCCTTGAATCCGTGCAGGTCATGGAATTCGTCATGGAAGCCGAGGATCACTTTGACATTGCTATCGCCCAGGATCGGTTGGCTGACGTGCGCACGCTTGCGCAGCTCGCCTCAGTTATCGAGAAAATTCGAGGGGGTTAGGCCTGTGAGTCTGCTCGACAAGTTCGACGAAGTTCGCGCGACTCGCGAGAGTCTTGGCCCTATCGATCCCACGCGAGTGGTCGTCGAACGAATGCTCTCCGCGACCCGAGCGATGATCCGAGGCCGAGAAACGCTGCTCGCAGGTACCAACAACTACATGGGTATGACCATGGAACCATCGGCGATTGCTGCTGGCCAACAAGCACTCTCTGTAGCGGGCACCGGCACCACCGGTTCGCGCATGGCGAATGGCACCCACGAAGCGCACCGTTTGCTCGAAGCAGAACTCGCCGCGTTTTATGGCTATCCCTACGCCATGGTGTTCACCACCGGTTACGCTGCAAACCTCGGTGTGCTCGCCGCGCTGGTGGGTCCAGGTGATGCGGTGATGCTCGATGCTCACGCCCATGCGAGTTTGCATGATGGTGCGCGTATGACGCGCGCAGACGTCTATACGTTTCGTCACAACGATCCAGAGAACCTCAACGCGCGACTGCGTCGCCTCGGCGAACAAGCCAAACGAACACTCGTCATCGTCGAAGGGTTATACAGTGTGACGGGTGATCTCGCGCCGTTGGCTGCGATCACGGAAGTCACCCACCAACACGGCGCACTGCTGCTCGTCGATGAAGCCCATTCGGTCGGCGTCATTGGCGAAGGTGGTCGAGGGGTCGTCGAAGTCGAAGGAGTTCTCGACTCGGTCGACTTCGTCGTAGGAACTTTTTCCAAAGCCTTCGGCACAACCGGTGGGTTCTGTGTGAGCCGACACGCGGAGCTCAATCTTTTCTCGTACTGCAGCCGACCCTATATGTTCACTGCATCGCCGAGCCCGGCGACGGTCGCCTCGACGCGGGCAGCGCTCAGATTGTTACGTGATGAACCCGAGCGACGTGTGCGGCTGACAAAGTTGTGCGCACGCTTGTTGTCAGGCCTCCGCCAACTGGGGTTGTCGGTCAACGACATGCCCACCCCTGTTGCCTGTGTTGAACTGCCTACTCGCGAGAAGGCACTCGCCGCTTGGAACGCCCTACTAGAACAAGGTGTCTACGTGAACATCATGTTGCCACCGGCAACTCCAGGCAACGCAAGCCTGCTGCGTCTGTCCATCGGCGCGGCGCACACCGAACGAGACGTCGACGAACTGGTTACGAAACTGGGGGCGGTGCTCGCCGACTTAAACGCTTAAGCAGAATGCTCAGCAAAACGAGATACCCCACAAACGCCATGCCGTAGGCCATGAGACTCGACCATCCTGCGGCGTAGAGACCCACGCCTGAGTCAAGCCACAAGAATCCAAGTGCATAAGTCACCGCAATCGCGAGTGAGAGCCCTAGCACCATCCGTTCTCCACTCAGCGTATAGACCGCCGGGCGAAGACTCGCGCTTGGGAGTTCCAACACGGCTGCGCCCATCAACAGAATCACGAGCATGGTACCGGGAACAAATTCAGGACCACCCAAGAGGTTCAGCAGGTCGTCCCCAAGGAACCAGATCACCACCATGAAAAGCACACCAACACCTGCCAACACCGAAGTCACTTGCAAGGTGAAGCGCAGGAACTGTGAAGGCTCGTTGAGCCAGGTGCGTGCAAGGTCCGGAAAGATCGCCTGACGAATCAGCATGACGGGCTTGCGCACAGCATCGGCGATATCCCGTGCGAGACGATAAATACCCGCGTCGCCTGACGACAACATCGAGCCGACCAGTAGTGTCGGTCCCTGTCGCATCAACGAGTCGATGTTGGATTGCCAATACACGGAACCAAGGAAAGCTCTGACACCTGAAAACTCGCTGAGCGGAATGCGTTTCTGCAAAGGTTTTTCTCTGATCGTGTTGCGGAGTGAGAGCCATGCAGGCAGCAAGGTGAGTCCGTGATCGAGCCACAACGCCACGCCATAGACGACGATAAAGGCATCCACCGGCGCATCGAGCCACGCTGCCGTCGCAGCACCGAGCAAACGGACCAGCGAACCCATAGCCTCCAGCGCACCCAACACCTGATAACGATCAAGCACACGTAGTGCACCTTTTGATGTGCCCTCGATAAAGCCTGTCGCGGCCAACACATAGATCCAGCTCGCGTCCGGGAAAAGTTCCGGACGCACCATCTCGCCGATCAGCAGAGTGCAGGTGATGACCACCACCGCTGCCGCCATACCAATGAGGTCGAGTCGAAACAGCCCACGCAAGAGCGACAACCAGCGATCCCGATCGCCGGAAGCGTGTTCGGCAACACCGAAACGCACCGTGGCATCGGCGGTTTTGAAGTTGCAGAACTGGCGAATCAAGAGTGCGCCAGCCTGCAGCATCACGACGACGCCGAACTCATCCGCTCCGAGTGTTCTGGCGCAAATTGCTGTGGAGAGCAGTCCAAGTACCGTCGCCGCGCTCTGCCCGCCTAAGAGCCAACCAAAGTTGATCGCCAGGTGTTGCCAGCGACTCATCGGAAGCCCCCTGCACGCCAGAGCCGAAAGACGTAGGACCAACCGAAGAGCAACGGCCAACGCCGTGCGAGTGTTCCCGGTTCGAGCTGCACACCGGATTGGCGGCCCACTTTCCAGGCGAGGTAGTCGAGAGGATCTTCGAAGGTCAATGCTGCCTTGACGATTCGAATACCTGAGAGCATTTTTCCAACAGTTTGTCTAAGGCGCCAGGACAAGCGGCTGAGCGCGCCTCCCTGGGGTTGCGCCCATCGTGAGTACAACGTGTCGTAATGCGCACAATCTGCTGCATACAATGCAGCGATTCGTTCCGGGGGTTCGGAGCGAAGCTCGGCACCATAGGTGAGTGTGAACCCTTGTTGCCAAAACTCTGCTGCGGGTGGAACCGCATGACCCTGCCACCACGTTGCGACAATACGGGTGAGCCGAACCGCCGCCGCATCACGAATCGCTTCGCACTGTTTCCCGACAGTCGGCTCACGCACATAGAGCAGCGGTGCGGGTTGAGCAAATCGTGCCCAAAAGTACGGATGGAAATCGCTGGCGACCGCGCGGGCAAGCTCTGAAGTCAGCAGCACTGTGACCTTGGCACGCAGCTCGCCACCTTGCAGAACAAGTACCGTGGGTGGCAGCAGGCGCCCCGGAAAATACTTGATTCCAGAAGGGTATTCGCGGAGCAACACATAAAAGTCCGGCATGGTGTCGCGCCGCCCGCGCCGCCATGAACCATAGAGGAAGACAGCATCCACAACGGCGCCAAAACGGCGATGGACTGAATCCAGGAGAGGCAGAAGTGGATCGTCAGATGAAACTGACATGACGCCGGAAGGGGTGCTTCCCGGATTCACTCGTAGGCAGCACGGGTCGCAGAAAACGTCGCATGGGCACGCGGGTAACGGTTGCGTGACTCAGGATCAGCGAGCCAGGACGTGAGCGGCCCTCCACGCAGACGGACGCCAATCGCGTAGAGCAAACGCAACATCAGAATCAACGTCGACAGGAGATGCCAGCCGACCACGAGGAGAAAAGACAGCTCCGCACCACCTATGGGCAATGCGGCGGTCATCAACACGAGGCACGGGTTACGCCGCGCGGTGTAGAGCCGGAAATACGCATCAAACGGCCGCCATGCAAAAAGCCCGATGGGACCAAGCAAATGGAAGGCGGCTTCCATTAAGCGTCCGCCGATGTATCCGACAAAGACCAGAATAACGAGTTGGTTCAGCGTGAGATCAAACGGACCGACATAGGCAGCCCCAAGCGAGGCACCCCAAGCCCAGTACCAGAACGGTGGATGCACGATGTCCATCCCGTGATCGAGGATGTGGCCGATTCGACTCGATTGCACCGTCACGCGCGCGAGCTTGCCATCAACCGTGTCGAGCCAGGTCATGATCCAGCCGCAGATCAATCCCGCGACATATTGACCTTCAGCAAATGCCCACAAGGCAATCAGCATGAGCAGCACACCGGTCCCCGTCACCATGTTAGGTGTGAGACCGAGCTTCGCGGCAAATTCAACTCCACGTCGCGCCGGTTTTGGCCACCACCACTTGGTGACAAAGTCGGTCACGCCTTTGTAGGAGCCACCATAGAGGCGGCTCTCCAATCCCGCCTGGCTGGCGGATGTAACTTCAGCGACAAGGGGTGGTTCGGTTTTGCGCAGTTCTACCGCGTAGGCCGCGAGGTCATTGAGCGATAGTTTTGGTAGGGAGGTCTGCTCGCCATGTAACGCAGCAACCGCTGCTGGGACTTGATTCCCGGCGACAATAGCTGCCGCAGCCTTGCCATCCGCGACCAATACACCTTCGAGCCCAACGAGGCTCGACAATCCACGTAGCTCGAACACGTGGTCTGCACGGATGAGCAGCACCTTGTCGTTCGCACCAACGTTGTCGACGCTATCCACCACTTCTATCCCACCGATGGCACTCAACTGCCGACCGATCCGGGTTCGGCCATCCAGTCCCCACAAACGGATGGCGCCTTTGCCGATCACACAGGCTTTGATCATGTCGTCCCGTTCCCCATCAACGCGCGTGGATTATAGGGGGAGTTCGAGGACGGTGCCGGCAGCAGACGTTTTTCCGGCGCATCACAGTTGCCGCCAAGGGTTTCGCCAACGTTTCGCCAAGAAGGGCACGTCGCACGAAAGGGTCGGGATCGGCGAGTGACCCATTCACGGTCGCCTGATGGTCGACGTCGGCATACGCATGGCGTTCGGTCATAGCGCACGGATATCCGCAACACCCACCCGTGTGTCCAGGCGATCCCTGGCCGACCAGGACAGACAGGCGCGTGGATGAAGCGTGCTGTTAAACTCCTCCACAATCCAGACCGGTGCCTCGTGTTGCGTCTTGCCCATCTCACCGATCCACACCTCACATCGCTGCATCATGTTCGCCTACGCGATCTGCGTCGCAAAGAATGGCTCGGCTACCAATCCTGGGCGAAACGGCGACGTCGGCTGCATCTGCGAGAGCGACTCGATCAGATCTCGGCGGCGATGTTGTCCCATGAACCGGATCTCATCTGCATCACCGGAGATCTCGTTCACATCGGCTTGGCCGATGAACACGCTGAAGCGATGGACTGGCTGCAAACGCTCGGCGGTCCGGAGCGTGTGGTGGTGGTGCCAGGCAATCACGACATTTACACGGCGCGCGCTTGGCCTGAAGTGGCGTCACGCTGGCGAGACTGGTTACGTCTCGATCAAGTGCCCACGCATCCACACGATCTTTATCCCATTCGCTTTGAGATGGAAGGAGTGAAGATCACCCTCGCCAACACCGCCTTGCCAATGCCCTGGTACAGCGCAGAAGGTGAACTTGGGGCGAGACAGCGAACCGAACTTGCTGATCTCTTACTGACCGGTTCGAACATGGCGCCCAACGTGCTGCTGCTACACCACCCGCCAGAGATCGCCCAGGAAGCCGGAGTCCGGAAACGCAAAGCGCTTCGCGATGCGGACAAAGCAGCCAACACACTCCGCCAAGTGGATGTGATCCTGCACGGCCACACACATCACAATGATCAACGGCATTATGGTCGTGCACGTGTTTTCTCGACCGCGTCTGCTTCTGCAGCCGACGCAAGTTTTCGTATCTTCGATCTGAATCGATCGCCGCTGGGTGTTTGGGGAATCTCTACCTCACTCTACCGGCTTCGCTCCGGGACCATCTCGACAGAGGGGCAGGAGAGTTGGCTGCTCGAACGCTGACAGTCAGGGCCGCCGATTGAGCAGCAGCAACGCGATCACCAGCATCACGAGGTCCGGCAACATGCCAGTAGCCGGGGCCGGCAGGTGATAAAGCAACGCCAGCTGCATTGCGAGTCGTTCCAACAAATAGAAACCAAGTCCAATAGCCGCACCGATAGCAATCCGTGCTCCGAGGGACATCGCGCGCATCGATCCCAATACCACTGGCAACCCCAGCAATGACAGCGCTACGAGCCCAATCGGCAAGCTGAGCTGTTGCCAAAGCAGTACTTCATAGCGGTGTGATTCCAGACCATTAGACTGCAAGTGGTCCACATAACGAATGAGATCCAGCGGCGCGAGCGCATGATCCGCATTGATCAGTGTGAAGATCTGCTCGGCATCGAAGTTAGGCACGAAAGGCAACACGTCAACGTGGCTTGACTGTACACCGCCATCTTCGAATACCATCGTCGTGACATCACGTAGCACCCAGTTGCGGGCGCCCAACACATCCGCTCGCTTCGCCTGCTGCAACGTCCGCACGAGGCCTGATGGGTCGAGTTCGTAGATCTCGATATCCACCGGCACCATCCCCATCTCAACACCACCGACGCGTAGCAGTCGGTTGTCCTGACGAGTCCAATACGCCGCATCTTCACGTGTCGACGCTGAAAAGGTCTTGACACGAAGTGCGGAGGCTTCCTGTTCAAGCCGGGGAATAATCCACTGCTGGGCGACGGTCACGCCGATGGCAATGAACATCGACAGCGCGATCACCGGTGCCGCGATACGCACCACGGACCAACCGCTCGTTCGCAGTACTGTCAGCTCCTGAGCCGAAGCGAGCGCGCCGTAGCCGATGATGCTGCCGAGCAGGCACGTCACAGGTAGGAGATCGATCATGATCCGTGGCAGATGCAATCCGGCAACACTCAACGCATCGTTGGTCGTGTAGCTGCCCTTGCCGATGTCTTCGAGCTGTTCAGCGAGCTCCAGAAATCCGAACAGTCCAAGCAAGAGCAACACCACCGGCGCGGCACCACGTAACAAGGCAATGAGAACGTATCGATCAAGCTGCAACACGGATCAGATTCCAGTACGTCGCTGGTACAGAATCACCGCAGCGAGAAGCACTGCGAGACCGAGGGGTGCCCACCACAGATAGTCGAGCGTCCCCTGTTCTACACCACTGCGCACAACTCCCAGGACGTTGTAGTACACGGCGTAGATCACCGCTGCGATGACGATGCGCGCGTAGCGCCCGGAACGAGGACGGGTGCGACCAAGGGGCAGTGCTACGCCTGCAAGCAACAGCGCAGAAATGGCATTGGACAAACGCCACTGCAGCTCAGCCCGGTCTTTCGGTACTTCCGATACCAACAAATCCGCCGTGGCTGCTGCCTTAGTTTTGTAGCCCACTTTATCAGGTTCAAAACCGGGAACCTTGACGGTCAGCTCACCAATCGTGGCGAGCATCTCCCGACCCTCGGTCCCCCGTTTGTAGATGACTGCGTCCTTAAGTTCGAGTGTATGAGCATCACCCGTTGCCGCTTCATGCAATACGCCACGCTCCGCTGAAACCACTTCCAAATCATCCACATCACCGCGGCGAAGAAAGATACGCTGCATTTCAGCGTCATCGCCGTCACGGTCGCCAACAAACACCGTCCTTCCTCCCGACGAAAGGGTATGAAACTGCCCCGTCGAGAGATTGGTGAGATCCGTTTCCGCTTCGGCCTGGGCTTCAGTGTCGTACAGCTGCGAGTAAGCCCACGGCCGGAGCTCAAGGGAGAGAAAGGCCGTCGCAATGGCAACCAGCAGCGCGACGAACAGCGCCGGCAACATCAGCCGCAGCTCCGAGATGCCACTGGCGCGAAATGCCACCACCTCCCAATCGGAATAGAGCCGACCCAAGCCAACGATGAAACCGATATAGAGCGCGATAGGCAGCAGTACTTCCAGCGCGATGAGTGATTTCAGACCTGTGAGTCGAAACACTGAATCCGCGTTCAAGACGCCTTCGTTCGCCTCGGATAAGTAACGCGCGAGGCTATAGGCGACAAAGACGCTCACCAGCAGTACCGAAACCGCGAGAAACGGCCGAAGCACCACGGACACGATGTAACGATCAAGAATGGTCGGGCGGATATTGACCTCAGACTGCCGGCGTCGAAGTTGGCGGGGACGCGCAATGATGCAGTGTTATCATGCCGACATGAACAGCCATGAACAAAGCAGTATCAATCTGGCGCTAGGTCACGTACCGAGGGGACACGCATCGGGGGGACAAGGTCTAAGCCACACATTCGGGCTTCGTATCACCACGTGTCTGGTTCTGACGCTCAGTTTCGTTCTCCCGCCCATGTCGCTTGCTGAAGAAGCCAAAGCCGAGGCACTCGATGTCACCAGCGGCAATACTCAGATCTTCATCCGTGCTGAAAAAGCCTGGGAAGATGAAGACGAGGATGTGCTGTACCTCGAAGGTGAATTCCACATGCGCACTGAGGACTGGGAAGTGCGTGCGGAGCGCGCTGAAGTGCATGGTCCGGTGGAAGACCCGGACAAGATCATCGGTTACGGCAAACCCGCCAGTATTCGTGTCACCCTAGGTGACAATGAAGGCCAGGGCACCGGCTACAGCAATCGCATCGTCTACATGTACCAGACCAAAATGCTTGAGCTGCATGACGACGCACGTATGGAAATGAAAAAGGTCACAGTGCGTAGTGCCGCCATCATCTACGACGTCGGCAACAAGAAGCTCATCTCGGGTGGCAAACAGGGTGTGGAGTTTGTGCTGCAGAAGGACAGCCCACCCGCGCAGTGATCAGCCCTGAGGCTGAGCCTGAAGCTGACGCAAACGGCTCAAACCTGCCAGATCGCCTTCAAGCGTGCGAGCAATCGATCTCGCAGTGATTCATCCAACGCGACACCACCACCTAGCTGAGGGAGTGCCGGCCAACCACCATCGGCAAACGGCACACCTTCAAACTCCCGTGGCGTTTCATAACGCGGAATCACATGAAAGTGCACGTGGGGATCCACCATCATCAGCATCAGCCAGTTGATGCGGTCGTAGCTCACCAGCGTTTTCAGCAGCGTTTCGATGGCTTTCACGAGTTCTGCCTGTTCCGCAAACGCAGCCGCAGGTAGATCGGAATAACGTGCCACCGGCTCATTCGCGCACAACACAACTGAACCTAGTGTGGCTTGCTGCGGTCGCAGCAGAACAGTCCAGTGAGCACCGGTGTGGATGACTGTCGCGGGCCAACCAAACTTACGCGCCGTGTCGTGCATACACGTTAGCCATCAGCTGTCAGAGCGTTCAAGTTCACGTGCCCGCAACGCATCCTCCGTCCACCAACCGGGCACGGTCTTCTGCGCATGGGCGAGATCGTCCGGTGAATCGATTTCACACCAGGCAAGCCCATTCGTGCTCACCGTACCGACATACCCAAGCTCAGCGAGCCCATCGATGGCGGAGAGGTACCAGCGCTTGAGTGTGGATTCGTTTTCCATCATCTGTTCGAGCTGACGACGGAACAACGCCGCGCCTTGTTCGGTGAAGCGGATCATGCCGATGGATTCGCCACTCACCGCGTTGACGTCGAGGCGTTTGTCGACACGGAGCAGCCGATCACCATCGAGCACCACTTTCATGTCGTCAGCGTCATAAGCGGCTTTGCGATTGGTCACCAGAGTGATCGGATAACGCGCTGGCGCGGCTAACAAGTTTGCAAAAATGTCCGGCTCAAACATCGTGTCACCGTTAATGATGACAAAGGGTTGATGCATCTCGTGGCGCACGATCCAACACGTCCCGAGGTTGTCGGAATGCGCGTAGAACGGGTTATGAGAAACCCGCACGGGTAGATCGGTAAAACCCTCCACGACGGCTTTCACTTTCGGCGCCTGGAACCCAGAAACCACCACCACTTCACTGGCACCACTCACCTTGAGCGCTTTGAGCTGCCACTCCAGGGCAGATCGATCGCCGAGCTCAAGAACACACTTGGGCGTGCTTTCGGTATAAGGCAGGAGCCTGCGGCCCTGGCCGGCGCTCAGGATGATGACTTTCATCGGTACTCGGTTCCCCGCGGTGTTAAGGCGCCGGTTTTTTTGGTTCAGCGAGCGGAGGTTCTTTGAAGCCCGCACATGAGGGCGCGCAAATTACCACAGGCCATCCGTTCAAGCAGCCCGGGTGGTCGCCTTCAGGTGCCCGGCCAGACGAACGGATAGCGCCATGATCGTCAGCGTGGGATTGGCCCAGCCGCTGGTCAGAAAAACCGATGAACCCGCGACGTAGAGATTGTCATACCCGTGGACACGGCAATTGGCATCAACTACTCCAAGTGTGGGATCGCTGCTCATACGCGTGGTACCCATGTGGTGATATCCGCCAAACGGGTGATTGCCGACGGTCGGGTCAACTGGCCAATCGACGCCCCCATCCATGACCCAGTCTTCCATCACCAGACGCCCAAGCCCGAGGCGCTCGACCTCTGCCCCCAGAATTTCGCCTAGTCCCCTCGCCGTTGCCTTGTCGATGGCGCTCATTCGCCAGTCCAAATTGGCCAGTGGTACGCCGTGTCGGTCAGTTCGCGTCGACAGCAGTATTCGACTTGACGGATTAGGCGCCTGTTCGCCACGGATCATCACCGACAGCACCCGTCCGGGCCAACGCGCTTTGATTCGCTCAATCCCGGGCCGTAGCCAACGCCGATAGGTCAGGCGGGTATTGCGATACCAGTGCCAAAGCGCGCGATTGTTTTGGGTTGGATTGAGTTCGTGTTTAAGGCTCTGGTAGAGCGCCTTGGTACGGGGTATGCCGCCTCGTGGATCTTTTTGCAGTTTGAAGGTCACGGCGCTGTTGAGCAGTCCACGCGCGTGCTGCGCGGCACTGGCGACGCGGAGCACCGGCGCGATCGGTACGTCACTTTCCCGAAAACGCATACGAAACGCATCCCACAGATAGAAACCGTTGGGGCCTTCAATTCGGCCGAGGCGCCCATGAGGGTGCTCCATAAAACAGCGACCAACCTGGTCGTGCCGATTGCCCATCCCATGCGATTCAACACCGCGTGAGGCCAACAACAACCGGGGATTTTCGATACCACCCGCAGCAAGGACAACCTGTTGCGCACGCACTGTGATCCGACGATTGTCAGGTGCGCGAACTTCGATGTTACGAATCACTTCTGCATCAGCATTCGCTTCAAGCGCGATCACATTGGCATGCAACAACACCGTCGTGTCGGCCGACTGCAGCAAGTCGACGGCTTTGCATGCGCCGAATCGCTCTTTTTCGAAATCGAAACGCCAGAAGCTGTAGTCGATCAGGTCCGACGAAAATCCTGGGCGTTGATCTTTGCGAACCACACCATCGGGCGGCCCCATATCCGCCCAGAGAGACGCATCGTAAGCGAAAGGACCGATCTCCAAGAGTTCTTGAGCCGTCTGAAATGCTGGCAACAAATCGTTATAGGTGATGGGCCAGCCCGAGAGGGGCATGCCTTCGCGACGCTCAAGATCGATGGGGTCCAGCGGGACGCTCCGCCCTCCCCAGATGCTGGTGGTGCCGCCAAAGAAACGCAGTCGCGAATCCGCGAGCGGGTAATAGTCCGCGCCGACATTGTCTCCATCTCCAAGCGCGGTAATGCCCGGATCAAAGTCAAAGCCGCCGCTTTCCAGGACCAGGACCTTGAGCCCGGAGCCAAGCAGCGAACGTGCCACCGTCAGACCGGCGGCTCCCGCGCCGACGATGCAGACATCCGTGTTAAGTACGCTGTCTGGCGCCAGCGTAAGCGCATCAATCTGCACGGATGCCCAGTCTCCGGTTCCACGCGTCGAGGTTGGCTTTCGACGACTTGACGTATTTTGAACGTCGCATCAACCAAAGCAGCGCTTCACACCCCTTCCTGCCGATGCGGTCGAGGGGCCGATCGAGATCGATAAAGAGTACGACTCGCGTTTCGTCTGTGTCGTTATGGACTTCATGTTCGTAGGTGTCGTCAAAACACATGAATTCACCCGCACTCCAATGGGCGCGTGTGTTGTCGACCCGAATCCAGCATCGCTCTTTCGCTTCCGGAATGTGCAGTCCGAGGTGACACCTCACAACCGCCCTGCTTGGACCCCGGTGCGGTGGAATGTGATAACCCGGTGCAAGAATCGAAAACCAGGCATTCTGAATACCCGGCAGGGCATCGAGTAAAGCCGCTGTGCGTGGGCACTGTGCACAGTTTTCCGAAACACGATCACCGAACACATAAAAAGCAAAGGTCTTCCAATGGTCACCTCGAGAGATCCGCACTTGATCTTTCGAGAGTTGATGGAATGAGGGGATACGCTCCCTGGCTTCAAGCAGCGGCGTAAGTTCTGCATCAACATCGCGCCAGGCCGCTTTGAGTGGTGCAAGCTCCGGAAAGTACTTCGCATCGATAAATGGAGTAACCGGCACCCTGGAATGCCGGGCGAAGAACCGGTCCACTGTGCGCAGGACCACCTTGCCGAGTTTCACACCGAGGCGGGGTGGCGGCGGGGGTTCCGCTGTGTCCTGAAGTACTGCGGGGACAGGTATCACACGAGTTACCGGGCATCAAAATCAGCTGCGCTTTATATCACGATGAAGCGAACAGGGGGACTCATGGAAACACACACGCCTCCTTCCGGGTTCGCGAACATTTCGCCGTCGATGACAAAAGGACCGTCAAATCGGAGTTGAAGGCGCTCCACATCGAAACTACGAAACCCGTCCGTCGCAAACAAGGCGGGATCACCGCGGAAGAACGAAGGTAATTTGCGCCAAAGACCGGGAGCATTTCCTTCGATCCACGTGGTGTGTAATCCGGTTGCGCGGCGACCCGGCTGAAACGGTGTCATGCCATACAGCAGCCGATCCAACGTGGTCGCGACCATCGCGAAGGTATCGATAGCTTCAGCTTCTAGGTGTATCCGCAGTGCCGTATGTGTCCGAAGTAGCGCTTTTGCGAAAACCCCGGCGATGGCGAGACTGTCGAACAGTGGGCGTCGGGTTCGTGCCGAGGCAAACTGCCGCACCGCGTCAACCACCGCGCCAAGACAAAAACAGAAGCCGAACAGGGTTCGTGCTCCTTCATCAACGCGCACGACCGACTTGTGCCGAATATCGAACGCCCCACCGGCCAAAATCTGCCGCAAACTGGCCACCGCGTTGTCGTAGTCGCGTGACCGGTTAAATTCGGCACAGTTCATGTTGGTTGTACCCGCCGGTAACACGGCGAGTGGTGGCAAGGCATCACTGCTCCCGAACGCAAGCAACGTGGTCAGAATTCGCTGCAACGTACCGTCGCCGCCTTCCACGATCACAAGATCTCGCCCTGCACAGGTGTCAACGCTGAAGGATTCGTTGAGTTCAATCGTTTCGACGGCCAACGGCGTCGATCCTCGAACTCGCGCTGCCCTTGGATTACGGATCAGAAGGGCGTTGTTCATGCACGCGGTTCACTGAGCAGCTTTTCGGCAAGCGCGTGGTCATCGACCGAGTCCACATCCACCGCCACACGAGGATCAACCAGGTTGACCCATCCGATGGTACAACCCGCTAACAACCCGATCCGCTGAAGTGCATCGTCAGCGGTGAGCATGCCTGCGAAGTAACGCAACAACACACCTGTACCAATACGTCGCGCCATACGCCAGGGTTTCTTGCGATCTGCCTGCAACGACTTCCAAAACTCGACGACGCGCACGCCACTCTCATTGCGTAGAAAAAACAGATTCGTACCACAACGCCCACCATCCGCAAAACGAAGGACGGTTCGGCGACTCTCCGGAAACGCATGGCGCACGATTTCAATCGGTGCGAGACCGACGACGACGTCAACAGGTAGCGACTTGGCTTTTGTACAGAAATTTTCAACTGCGTCAGGACTGAGCAACGCGTGATCGGCTGTGGTTATCAACACCGGCCAGCGATTGAGGAACTTCAGTGCATCCGCCGCACTTTCTGATGGTCCCATAGCGGGTTCGATCCAGCGAAAATCTTGAGGACGTAGCAGCGCTGTAAACAATGGTGAGTCTTCAACCACCGAACGCACGGGGCCGCTGATCAATCCACCTTCGATCGACTTCGATTGTCTAAGCGTTTCAATCACCCGCACGATACAAGCTGTTCCAGCAACCGGAACCAGCGCATTTGCTGCCACGCCGAAGTGGCGAGCGAGCAATCCCCCTCCCGGCCGCTCGCCGGCAAGAACAATGGCTGGCACTGCTTCCATCAGAGCGGTTTCTCGTACATCCGATAACGTTTGGAGACCACACCGCCAATCCGCTCGATGATGCTGCGCATGCCTTCGTTGCTATCGAGAATCCAGGAGAGTTCGTTGGTGTGGACACCCGCACGTGACGCGGATTGACCTAACTCTTCGATCAACATCGTCGCGATCCCCGGACCCAGAGGTGTGTTGTGCAAGCGTTTACGAACGCCCATGAGTGGCACTCGCGCAGTCGTTGGGAACTTCACCTTGAGTCGCCACAAGAGCTTGATCCAGCCGAAGGGAAACAATCGGCCGTTGAGATCACCAATCACTTCGTTGAGGTTCGGTACCAGAACGATGAAGCCGACAGGCTCCCCTTCGGTTTCGGCAATCAATACGAAATCTCTCGGTAACAGCATGAGCAACATCGAGCCAATGGCCGCAAATTCTTCTTGGGTGAAAGGAACAAATCCCCAGTTCTCCGACCAGGCGTCATTGAAGATACTGCGAAGGACCTCAAGCTCTTCATCCTTGCGTCGTCGATCCAGTTGCCGAATCGAGACCTTTCGAGCCAGACGTTGGCGCAAGCGAGCGATACGAGGATTGTCCTGGTAACGCGTTGGCAGGAGATAGGCCAGCATGTCCTGGCAACCTGCAAACCCAAGCGCCTTAACCTGGTCGTGAAACCACGGCCGTGCATGCCCCATCAGGAAATACGCTGGCGTGTCGTAACCCTCGACCAGCATGCCGACTTCCTGGTTGATACCGAGATTAAAAGGGCCTACCAACCGCTGCATGCCCTTCTCGCGCAGCCAAGCTTCCGCCTTTGCAAACAAGGCTGCGAACACAGCAACATCGTCAATGGCATCGAGCATCCCGAAATAACCCGTCCGATCGGGATAACGTTCGAGATAGAGCCGATCAATCTGCGCCGAGATACGACCAACGGGTTTGCCACTGCGGTAAGCCACCCAACCCTGCCACTCGGCATGGCGAAAGAACGGCTCCTTCGGCGACAGAGATCCTTTGCGCTCAATCAACAGCGGTGGCACCCATGCGGAGTCCCCTGCATAAACCGTCCAGAGGACGTTCAGAAAATCATCCAGCCGTTCGTTTCCCTCGACGGGCAGGACATCAACATCAGTAGAGACTGCAGCCACGGATCAGTTCTCGCTGGAGTTGTAGAGGACTTGGACATCGGAAACTTCAAGACGGGCTGTCTAACACGAAGCCGGAAGTGTTACCAGACATGCGGTCCGTGGGACCCCGCAAAACTTGATACGTGAAAAGGGATTCGATCTATGATCGGGAAAACCACCGCGTCGGGTGATCGGCATCCGGTCGTAGTGGCAAGCATCGATCTGCGGAGTACCCATGACCACACGCAACCTGCTCATTCACAACCTCAAACTGTTCACAGCAACGGATGAGACTGTTATTGCGGACGCCGCCCTTTGGATCGAAGGCGATACCGTTCGTTATGCCGGCAAGGCATCAACACTACCCACCCTGCACGCGAACTGTGAGCGCTTCGACGCTGGCGGTCGGTTCGTGATGCCCGGCATGACCGAAACCCACGCGCACCTGTCCTTTGCAGATGCGAGTCCCTTTGGTATCGGCGACACCTCTGTGGAAGCGGCCACGATCACCGCGGTTCGAAACGCTTCACTGATGGTCGACTCCGGGTTCACCTCCGCGATCAGCTTTGGCTCAACCTACAAAATCGACGTGGCACTCCGCGAAGCCATCAATACCGGCCGCATCAAGGGACCCCGATTGCTCGCCGCTGGTCGCGATCTGGGTGCCACAGGTAGCAACATCGATTCGCCCGGTGGTCTTTCCCAGATTGCGGATGGCCCTTGGGAGCTGCGCAAAGCCGTGCGCGAACAACGCAAGATGAGTGTTGATGTGGTGAAGATTTTCATCGACGGTGAAGCCATCAACCCTCAATGTCCACCGGGTGAACTTTCGTTTACCGACGAAGAAGTCAACGCTGTCGTTGATGAAGCGCACCGCCGTCGAATGCGGGTGGCCTGCCATGCACGTTCTGCTGCCGCAGTAAAACAGGCAGTACGCGCCGGCGTCGATTTCGTCGGCCATGCGAACTATCTCGACGACGAGGCCATCGAGCTTCTCACTGCCCGAAAGGATCGAATCGTGGTAGGGCCAGCCATAGCCTGGGAAGTCACCTACCTTGAAAAATGCGAAACACTCGGCGTGTCCAAAGACACCGTCCGCAAACAAGGTTACGAACACGAAATTCAGGCGACTATCGCGACGGTGAAGAAATTGCGCGCTGCAGGTATTCGCCTCGTTGTGGGTGGCGACTACGGCATCAGCATCGCGCTACACGGCACCTATGCCAAAGACCTTGAGTATTTTGTTGAACTGTTTGGCATGTCCCCTGCGGAGGCCATGATTTGCGCGACACGTAACGGTGGGCAGGCATTCGACCCGTCGGGGCGTCTCGGGACGCTGGTCACAGGTGCATTCGCAGATCTTCTGCTCGTTGATGGTGATCCGAGCCACGACATTCGAGTCTTGCAGGACCACCGCAAGCTGAAGGTGATGAAAAGCGGCGTCTGGCAGTAACGGGCCGCACTCAACGCGACTCACCTGGCGATGCTTTGCGCCCTTCGGAAGTTTCGCAAAGAAGACTCCATCTGTTTGAGCGTGATGAGCTTAGAGATGAAATCGTTCATGCCCGCTCGCAGGCACGCTTCGCGATCCTCGGTCATGGCGTTCGCGGTCAACGCCACAATGTGAATGGCTGATTTACCGGTCGCGTGTTCTTTCTCGCGGATGAGCGAACTTGCGGTGTAACCGTCCATACGCGGCATCTGACAATCCATGAAGATCAGGTCGTAGTGGAACTGTCCCCACATATCGATGGCTTCAACACCGTCTGCAGCAACGTCCACCGTACAACCGAACTTCTGCAACATGCGCGTTGCGACCTTCTGGTTGACGAAGTTGTCTTCGACCAGAAGCAGCCTGTTTTAGCGATACGATGATCGTGAGGAAGGCGCCGATGCCAAGAATGGGGCGAACCAGTGTGGCGTTGAGACTGTTCACAACAAATGCGCCACAACGTTCAGGGACTTTGGATCAATCCCCAGGAATTCCAGGGAATTTCGGCTCAGCCAAATGGCACCTTCCTGCCCTTCCTCTGGCACGCTGGTGCCCTCGAGAAGCGCTTTAAGAATGGAAATCACACGGCGTCAAACTCAAGCAATCCACCTGGGTTCCAGGAGGAAGGAACGATGCGTAGAGAATTGGCTCCCCTTCCTGAGCACGTATCGAACCATGTGCATAGCCTCGTCTCTCGAAATTAGAGCCCTTTTCGACTCGGTGCGAGCGTTGGCCATAGCGACGTGAGCGGCTTCAGCGAGGGGGTGGAATTTTCGGTGGGTGTTAGCAACATGCCAAGATGGAGCTCGACGGGCTGGGGTCTGGTGTGACTCAGCGCGCCGAGGCGGCAGTCGAGGGGGCGCTCGGCTGTTGACGTGGTCGAGGATCTTGCTGAGGAGGTCGGGATCGGTGATGCCTGCGATGACGCGAAATTGCTCCTCGAAATGTGGGCTGGGGGTGAAGTCTATTTCAAAGACGTGTTAGGCGCCGCGCCGAGGTCGGCGGCGCGCAGGCTAGATCGGAGCTCCTAGGCGCGGTGATATCCTGACCCGTGTGCTGCCACCGGCGTCGTCACGCTGATCCAGCGTTTCGGCAGTGCACTGAATCTCAACGTTCATCTGCACATGCTCGTGCTGGATGGCGTCTACACCCAGGAAGCCAACGGACCACGATTCCATCCCGTTAGTGCGCCTGATGCCAAGAGCCTCGAGCGCCTGCTCAACCGGCTCGTCCAGCGAATCATTCGCCGTCTCTTTCGAGACGGGCTTCTCATCGAAGACGCCGATCCATCTCTGGCTCAGCATGGACTCAACCTGGAACCCGCTGACACCCTGGATCAGCTGAACGCCGCCTCCATCCGCTATCGCATCACCGTCGGACAAGGCGTTGGCGGCAGAACCCTCACCCTCAAGAACCCAGGACTCACCCGAGCCGATTCAACACCCAAACCCTTCACGGCCAACCAGGCAGGCTTCTCTCTGAACTGCGCGATCGTCTGCCAACCCCATCAACGCGACCGACTCGAACGGCTATGCCGTTACATCACCCGGCCGGCCCTCTGCCCCGAGCGGCTTTCAACGAACACCAACGGCCAAGTGGTCTATCAACTCAAGACCCCTTTCCGCGACGGCACCACGCACGTCCTCTTCAGTCCGGCAAACTTCATCGCCCGCCTTGCCGCCCTCGTGCCTCGTCCCCGTGCCAATCTCACTCGATACCACGGAGTCTTCGCGCCAAGCTCACCCTTCAGGCCACACATCGTTCCAACCGCAGATAAACCCCGCAGACTCCAAAGCAACACAGACAACGCAACACCGGATCATCTGCCAGCAGACGGGAACGCCAAGCGCCATCGAACCACCGCGATCACCGAATCGACAACCGCACACCGCTCCTGGGCACAGCGACTAAAACGTGTCTTCAACATCGACATCACCCTCTGCCCGCTCTGCGGTGGGCAACTCCGCTTCATCGAAGACATCACCGACCCCAATCTCATCCGCAAAATCCTCGACCACGTCAACAGCCGAGCACTCCCGCGCTTGCCCCAAAGCGTAGGTCATCCGCCCTCTGCCGTTCGAGTACTTCACCTTCGTCTGATCGTTCGGTCGCTCAGCTCAAGTCACCGCCCAATCGCTCGCCTGAGGCAATACGTCGTCAGCGTCGTCAGCGCCGAGAAAACACCCGTTATCCTTCCTATCCTCGGACGATACGCTGCTCGTCGACCTGCGCGCCTTCGTCGGATCGTCAGGCGGCGAAACGGCCGAGGATGACCTTTGCTGCGTGCCGAAACTGACTCTGGATGTGCTCACCGATGTGGTCACTTTAGGAATCGTGGAGTCGGTTTCGGGTGAATCGCCCTCGCGCTCGCGCTTTACGAACGGTGCAGCGCAGCGCTCGATCCGGGCGTTACGCTTGAAGCACGACCTGGAACTGAATCTGGCCGGTGCAGCTCTCGTGCTGGAACTGATTGACGAACTGGAGACTGCACATGCGCGGCTTCGGGTTCTGGAAAAGCTCTATCGTTAAATGCACGGCCCGAGTAGAGGCTTGCGCCTCTAGTCTCTCGTTGTTTTTGCGAGTTGTACGCACCGACTTTCAAGCAAATCAATCGGCTACGCCTGCGCCACCAACGATGGGGTGCGCATTGCCAGGCTTCGGGGAGAGCCCGTTAAAGGTTCGGGCTGACGCCGCAGAAAGCAAGTTTGGGAGGATCGTGCCGATCAGGCCGTAGGCTGGAACTCGCTGTCGGAGCAGAGTCCGACAGCGCAGTGAAGGGCCGGGTCGATCAGGTCTTCGGCACAACAACCGTATCGATCACATGGATCACGCCGTTGTCAGCGACGATATCAACGGCGGTGACTTTCGCGGAGTCCACCGTTACGCCATTTTCTGTGCCAACGTTGAGTTCATATCCACCGGCAGTCTTGACCAACCCTGCGGACACATCCTTGGACAAGACTTTCGCAGGAACCACGTGCGCGAGAAGAACCGCGGTCAGCTTCTCTTTGTCTTTCAACAGCGCGTCGAGATCAGCTTGCGGAATCTTCGCAAACGCCGCGTCGTCCGGAGCGAACACGGTAAACGGACCTTGGCCTTGGAGTGTTTTGACGAGACCTGCGGCCTGAAGGGCCGTCACAAGCGTTTTGAAATTGCCGGCGTCGACTGCCGTATCGACGATATCCTTGGCCTGCGCGGTCATGGTTGCAAGTGACAGTGCGACTACGGCGAGAATCTTTTTCATCTGGTTTTCCTTCGGTTGTTTCGTTGGTTGAAGTGATCGTCTCGATGGCGCCGCTGAAAGCGGGGTCCCACGTTGAGAGCCGTGATCATCATCAGCCTTAGAATGTCATAGCGGATGTGAAGGTCATGTGAAATCTTGAAGCAGACAAAAAATATTCGTTGGGACCGCGTGAATAGGGGCGAGGATCGCAGGGAAACGACGAATGGCCAAATGATTTATTTATCTAACGGTAGAAATCAGTGGCTGGTATCCAGGCGGATCGCAATGTTGTTTCTTGTAGTTGTGCGAACAGAGAAAATCTGAAGTTGAAGGCCCCGCGAGTGGACGTTGATGTATCCAGTAGCGGCGGTGAGTGACTGGGTGGTGCGGAGGCTCGGTCGTAACTGCACCGAACGATTCACGGGTGATTTGAGTTGGCACGTCTGGTTGTTGTGGGGGGCGGTTGATAAAGTGGGTCGCTGCACGGAGCAGTCAAGCGCTCTGCGATGAGGGCAACGGATTGAACTAGTGAGGTAACGCGGAAGAGAGACCCCGAAGGCCGCAGGTTCCGGGCGACCACACGTGGGTGAAAGAGTTGCAGGATCATGTATCGTCGTCAGGCGCACTTTGATGTGGAAACAGGTGGCGAAAGGGGCGCAATGTCCGCTTCCTGACCGTGTGGAGGCACAAGGCGGTCAACGCCCGTAGTGCTCCGCCAAAGCACGAATTTCCTCGTCAGTCAGTGCAGCTGCCATGCCATTCATGATGCCGTTCTCCCGCTTGCCGGAGCGATAGGCCATCAGTTGCAGCCGCAGATATCGTTCCCATTGACCATCGAGGCTAGGGTAACTCGGCGCAGTGGCCGTGCCGTTATTGCCATGACAGGCCACGCAGCCTTTTGATGTGGCAAGTTCTCCGCCGTCGAGGGGAGTCCTGGAGCAGGCTGCTGCACTGATAAGTAGCGTAAACAGGAATATTAGACGCGTCATGTCATCGCTCCGCGTTGGGTCGGTTGAAGTACGTTGCGAGAATCCTGATCTGTTCGTCGCTCAGGGGTGCGGCATGGCCGTTCATTCGATTGCCGGGTTCGATACCTTCGCGGAAATAACGAAGCCGCCCTTCCAGGTAGACCGGGTTCTGTCCGGCAAGGTTTGGGTAGTGGTCAGAACTGGCGACACCAGTGCGGCCATGGCATGTCATGCAGTGGTACTTCCATGCGAGTGCTTCGCCGTCCGACTCATCCTTCGCATACGCTGCACCCGCGGTCACGAGGCTTAACGCGAGGAGTGCGCTTCGGGTCGCGCGGGTCACGAGTTTGCAGCCAGCAGGGCGCCGTCATAGACCGTGCCGGTAGCCGAGTCACGTGCCACGTTGGTGGCGGTCAAGACAGCGGTGAGCAGCAGCATCGTATATGCCCAGCTGCGGCCGTAGATAAATACCCTTCTGTTCATTTGTGCAGTGCTCATTGAGTTGGTGAGAGAAGAGTAGGATCGGGTGCGTGAAATTTTCGTCAAAATATGGACAAAACGAATATTTATCCTCAAATTAAATAGACATATATTGGACTTATCCTGTTTTGGTGATTACCCGATGAAAATTGAAGTGCTCGACGCCACCGCGCTGTCGATGATCAATCACGTGATCGCGGATGCCACGGCCGTCTGGCCATTACCGGAGCGTCTCAAACGCCTGGCATTGCCTGTA
Organism: Gammaproteobacteria bacterium; assembly: GCA_005799745.1. Taxonomy (GTDB): domain Bacteria; phylum Pseudomonadota; class Gammaproteobacteria; order Pseudomonadales; family Azotimanducaceae; genus SYFY01. The sequence continues at coordinate 7,001 of SYFY01000043.1, read as the reverse complement.
TTGCGCTACGTGAGCGCAGATTTCGATGGTTTCGAGTTCGCCGGGATGCGCAACGACCACGAGCTCCTCGGAGTCGCAGCCTGGGGAGAGTGCGGCCTTCACCTTGGACCTGCGGGGCAACGTGGAGCTTTGCTGCATGGCCTGTATGTCGCAGGTGCACACCAACGCTCAGGTATTGGTCGCGCGCTGCTGGGACACGTCGCGACGCAGGCCGGGCGGAGGGGTGCCGTCGGTCTTTTGGTCAAAGCGCAGCGGGTGTCTGTGGATTTTTTTGAAAAGGCTGGCTTGCAAGCCCTGCAGCAAGCCAACTACCCACACTGCTTCTGGTTCGACTTGGCAGAAGAACAATTCGGGGACGTGGTGCGGAGCGCGTGAGGGGCGGCCGGAAGCCGTGCCGGCGTGGCTGGACAAGTGATGGCTCAACGTGGCCGTTCGCCAAGTTCTTTCAGAGCGGCCAGTTTCTTGCGGAACGCGAGCAACGCCCGTCGCCCGGAGGTGTCGATACGGATCTTGTTGTGGAAGAGCAGCCGCAACGTGGTCTCGCCGTCACTCAGTGTCATGCTGTAGCCGTCATAGTCGGTCTGCGCGGTAATGCCGCACAATACGTGACCACCCTGGTCGCGCTCTCCGTGATCGATGATGTACTGGTAAGCGCGCAGGGCCTGCGCCGATAAGATCTTGGTCTCATCGTTGTATGTCGGCGTGGTCATGGTCGCCCCCTGGTGATTTACTGAACAAGGTCCGTTTCCGTCTCCCCCTCCCGAGGCAGAGAGCGTCTTCGATCGAGGCTCCAGACAAGCGCGAAAGCAGTGCACATTCACAATGTCCTTTGCAGGGCTGGGCTCGTCCAAACAAAAGCAGCCTCTTCTTGATGTGGCCCCTAGGTGCGCAGCGAGATCTGCAGGCCGTCGGCCGCAGCAACCGCAATCAGGGCGTCTTCGAACAAACGGCGTGCACTTGCGGAGATGTCGCCCAGCTGCGCGTGCAATGCAGTGTCTGCGGGACTACTGCTTGCGCACTCACGGCTGTATTTTTCAAATGCGCTGATGTCCATCAGCAACTTGGCAATATGGTTTGGACATTCACATTGGAGGCGCGGGTTGAGCCGAGCGATGCGGGACAGTTCCGTCGTCGAAAATCGCTTTGGCAGATCGTCATGCTCGCGCGGTGCATCGCCCCCAGTTTCAAGATGAAGGAGAACATCCCGATCGTTCACCGGGCCTTGCACCGCGGTGATACCGGCGTCTGCCAACGTCGACAGCGTCGGGCGTGCGGCAAAGGCGTAGGCGACGACAACCAGCGGGACGCGCTCTCGGGTCTCTTTTGCAAATTGAACGAGAGCGTCGGGCAACGTCGGGCTCTCGATAACGACGGCGTCGGTCCCGACCTTGCCCGACTCACGCAGCCAGTCGGCAGCGTCGCCGCTGTAGCGCGTTTCAACCATCGGATTGCCGAGCAGCAACTGCGCCACATTGGGTCCAATCAGGGTCAGTGAGCGTGCTTTGGTTCGCGGCGTGTCACGCTGGTGGAGCGCCGCGAGGACGCGCAGCGCATCGACGTCCAGGTCCGCGAGGTGGCTCAAGGCGTGCCCGCTGCCGGTAAGCAGCTTGATGAGCTTCAGCAGTTCGAGTTGTTCTTCGGTGTAGACCCTGCGACCGGTATCCGTACGAATCGGTACAGCGATGCCGTGTCTGCTTTCCCACTTGCGCAGGGTATGTGCGGGAATCTGGGTCATGCGTGCGGTGGCACCGATTGAAAATTGTTGCATATCGAATCGACCAGAGAAGTGTCTCATTATTGTCCAAGATTAAGGGCGCGGCGCAATCGCTCCGCTCAAGGACGTCGCAACGACTACGGCTGCAGCGGACACGGCGGTTGGCCATCCTGTCGCACTTTGCGCCCCGCACTGCGCAGGTTGGCCTGCTGGCGGGCGCGAAGTCTGGAGCACCCACCTAGATGAAACGGCGTAGGGATTGACGACAGGTGAGCGTTGGTCGAAGCGTTCTTCCCGGCGTGTGAGCGGTTGATTGCCATCATCCATCGCGACGGGAAATCGTTACGCGTGAAAATCCTGAGTCGGACATCGCTCCTCCCCAGCAAGCCTCGTCGGCGGCGACACGCATCGACAGCGTGATGGCGGTGGCGTCACGTACCGCATCACGCGCATCACGCAGTGTCTTGAACCGTAAAACCCGGCCTCGACGATCACGCAGGAGTCCTGCACTGGCAGGTTCCTGCACTTCAACGACGTAGTCACGGCAACCGTCGCTGATGATCGTGGCGCGTGACGGGCGGGAGCGAGAAAATTTCATGAGGTCGAGGAGTTTCATCTCAAGGCGGCCCTGTAAATATGGACATTTATTGGTCATAACTTCTATTATGGTGATTATTAATAGAATGTCTAATTAAAGTAAATATATAAAATAGACACAAACTTACTTTTGAGTCATGTGATGAGGCCCATCTCCAAGAAATCGCCAACGATGCACTGGCGTCTGCAGCTTCGTCGGCGGGCTCTTCAGGGCGGTCCGGGTCCTGTCTGAATGATGACCAACCGGCACCTGCGCAGCGCCTTTATGGCGCACAGGTGATCCAAGGCGGCTGAGCGCATGCAAGCCCGCCTATCCGGTCGGTTCTTCGACCAATATCTGGCGCGTGCCAGCCCCAAACCCGGATTTGCTCCCTTTTCCCGGACGAGCGCGGGAACCCTCTGGCAGGTGGCCGAACCCGCGACCGCGTCACTTCGCGGGGGGCGGTGTATTTCCGTATCTGGGTGTTCCCACGGTCAATCGTCGACGCACCCGCCCGGCACCAGAGGAGACTCTCCGCCTGCTGAAACCCGGCCTTCTTTCTGGCATCGCGCTCGAGCGAGCGCGATTGCAGCAGCTGTTGTCTACCGTGCATGCCGATTCTGCTGTTTGCGCAGTGCGCTTAAAGGGTTTGTCAGGTCTGCCCTCAGGGAAGTCTGCGGCGGCTGGCGATGCGCTGGGACTTGCGGGTGCGCTCGCTGAAAGTGGGCGGCTTTTCGCGCACCCAACGGACAAAGGCAGCGACGTCGTGGTGCGCGAGCAGCGCGTTGATCGTGCAATAGTGGGACGCGAGTTCAACTTCGGTGAACAGTGCGTGGATTTGCCGGTGACAGATGCGATGCATGAACGTGGTATGCATGCCACCTCGCGAGCGTGGCACCAGATGGTGGGCGTCCCGCTGGGATTCCGGAATGATACGCCCGCACAGCGGGCAATCCGGAAGTGCACTCTGCCGTGGCGGAAACTGCATTTCCGCAATGGCCTTGCGACGGATACGCCCGGACATGACATTCTCTGTTTCGCTCAAGGCGCGTAGGACTATATCCAGTTGGCAACCTGCGAGGGAAGACACCGCTTGTGGCATCCTTGCGGAACCGAATGCAAAGGACAGCACTGCCCGAATATCTCCTCTCGTTCGCTGCAGGAGATACAGGAGTAATGTGGGTTTTCATGGCAAGTGAGCGTGGCAAGAGATGTTCCAGAACATGGCGGTTCGCCGCTCTTCTCCATGATTGGCGTTGCTGAGATCATCTCGTGAAAACCGGATCAACCGGCTCATCCAGCCTGCAGCACACGGTCGTCGTTTTTGGAGGAAACGGTGTGGTCGGGCTTGGTGTGCTCGAAGCACTGGTGTCCGCAGGCGGATTCGACGTTCACGCCCTTTCCCGACGTGGTGGTCCCCCTGGCGGGCTGTCTCTTTCCCGTCAACCGTGGTTGCGCGCCGTTAACTGGCATGCCTGTGATGTGCGCGATGAGGCGCCGCTGGCGCAATGTCTCAAGACCATCTCACCGACCTGTGCGGCGATAACCATCGGACGCCTGCGGGCATGGGACCAGCTGTTTCCTTCGCGTCATTCAGAGGTGGAGGATGGCGCGAAGACGCCGGCCCTGCGAGCGCTGCACGCGTCACAGCATGCGGGAGTCGGGCGACTGGTTTATGTGTCGGGGCTCTTTCCTGAGTTCACACGTTTGCCGGTGCGGCGGCACGGACCGTTGCGTTGGGTGAAGGCTTGGCTGGCGCCGCAGCAGCGTGCGAAGGCAGAGGTGGAAAAGGCGGTTTCCGGGATTTTTCCGGACAACAACAGCTTGATCATTCGTGCTGGGCTGGTCTGTGGTCGATTCGAAATCGCCGGGCGAAGGTTGTGGCTGCCGCCCTTCACACATGCACCACGTCGTGTCGATCTGCTACGCCGGATCGTTCCGCATGCAGCGACCGCCCTGGAGATCGGTGAAGCTTGTGCCGGGTTCTTTCGCGGCGAGAGTTCTGGAGGCGTCATCGAAGGAGGCGCAGTGCGCAGAGATCTGCTGGCGCAGCGTCACTGATAAACGGGAGTGGTACTTGATTCGGGATACTGTCTGGATACTTGGTGATCAACTGAATCCTGCCTTTGCTGCGTTGGCACAGTCGAATCCTTCCACCCATCGGGTGCTCATGGTTGAAAGTTTAGCCACACTGGCGTCCAGGCGATGGCATATCCAGCGCGCCCATCTGGTGATCACGGCGATGCGGAGGTTTGGCGAAGAACTGCGTGTCCGTGGTTTCGAAGTTGATTACCGTCATGCCGCAACCCTTGCCCAAGGTCTGCACGAGCATCGTGCGGCCTATCGTCCCGGCGAGGTGATCGTTATGGAGCCGGGTAGCTGGAACGGACTCGAGCGGGTGACTCGGTTGGGGTGTCGTGTGGTGCCGGGCAACCAGTTCCTCTGCCATTACACCGAATTCGCTGGATGGATGGGGAGCCGCCGGAATCTGAAAATGGAGGATTTTTACCGCTGGCAGCGACGGCGGCTCGGCTACCTCATGGAAGGCTCCGGCCCCGATGCGCAGCCCGTGGGTGGTCGCTGGAACTTTGATACCGATAACCGCCGCCCGCCACCGAAAGGCGGGAGCCAGGTATGGCCGACGCCGCTGGTGACTCCCCTGGATGACCTGGACCGCGAAGTGATCGAAAAGGTGCGGCCGTATTGTACTGGCGACACCCCCGTCGGGCTCTGGGCGACAAGCGGTGCAGAAGCGCAGCGACGAATGCGTCATTTCGTCGACCAGCTGCTGCCTGGATTTGGTCCCCATGAAGACGCAATGACCGTCCACTCCTGGCACCTCGCACATTCGATGCTGTCGCCTTATCTCAATCTTGGATTGCTCACGCCGGCCGAGGTCTGTGATGCGGTGCAGGACGCGTTCGACCGGGGACTCGTTCCCATCGCGTCGGCTGAAGGATTCATGCGCCAGGTGATTGGCTGGCGGGAATATGTCTGGGGCATGTACTGGGCCGGCACCCCAACCTATGCCGGCATGAACGCGCTGGAGGCCACTCGGCCTCTGCCCCCGGTGTTCCGGGGTGAGGCGCCTACACAGATGCGTTGCGTCGGCCAGGTACTCGCGGAAGTCCAGGCACACGGTTGGGCGCATCACATCCAGCGTCTCATGGTCCTCGGCAACCTTTGCCTGATTGCGGGCGTCGATCCCAGGGCGTTGCTCGACTGGATGTGGGCCAATTTTGTGGATGGAGCCGAATGGGTCATGGTGCCGAACGTCATCGGTATGTCCCAACATGCCGATGGCGGGCGCATGGCCACCAAGCCCTATGCATCCGGCGGTGCCTACATCGACCGGATGAGCGACTACTGCAAGGGTTGCCGCTTCGATCGCAGCCGACGTACCGGTGAGGATGCCTGTCCGTTCACGACGCTCTACTGGGATTTCATGGCGCGTCATCGGGGGCGCTTTGGTCGCAACCCTCGAGTGGCGCAACAGGTGCACGCAGCCATGCGGTTGGGAGATCTACAGGAAGTGCGCGAACGTGCTGTCGCAGTCATGGAGCGGCTGTCGGCAGGGCAGCTTTAGGAAACCTCTGTTAACAGTCAGCTTCTATATCAATGAAAACAACGATGGCCGACCAATGCACATATAAGTGACACCTCAGGGGATACCAATTTCGAAAAAGGGTATTGACAAGTTAAGTCTTCAGAGCGAACGAAATCGAGCTTGTCCAATTCATGCAACCGCCCTGCTCCATTCTGTAAACGCACTGACCCTAAGCTCACGATAGTGTTGAGCCCTAACCAGATGTCTACCCAGATTGAATAGGTTAGCCACTGCGGCATGAGCGGTGACAAAATTCTGAGCCTGCCTCCTCGATTTAAACCGCCGCATCCCCCGTTCCCTGACCCTGGTCGCTTCGTGCGATTGCTCTGCCCGATTATTCTCGTACTGTTGAGTACTGTGGATCGTCTCTGGAATCAGCTCTCGGTGCGCGACGCCATAACTGCGTAGTTTATCCGTAACGATCTTCCTTGGTTCGCCCCCGTGGCTCCGCAGTAAAAGCCTGAAGAAACGCTTGGCAGCAGCACCGTCTCTCTTGGCCTGCAGGTAGACATCAACCACTTCCCCATCCTGGTCCACAGCGCGCCACAGGTAGTGCTGCTTGCCGTTGATTTTGACAAAGACTTCATCGATGAAGAATGTATCACCGTAGCCTCGATGACTTCGCTTCAATCTGCGAGCGTATAAAGCGCCGAACTTGATGCACCAAAGACGGATCGATTCTCTGGTGACGATGATGCCTCGTTCGGCCAGTAGATCTTCAATATCTCTATGGCTGAGATTGAATCTATAGTAGAGCCAGACTGCGTAACTGATGATGTCGGGAGGAAATCGGTGGCGTTTGTACGTATTCATCCACCGAATCTAGCAATTAGCGCGAGTTAAGTTGTCAGTACCATTCTGTGGCCCACCGGGAAGTGATGCCCAATACGATTCACAGTAACGATCAGTACGAGAATAATCGTGCTGAACAATCACATGAGGCGACCAGGGTGAGGGAGCGTGGTATGCGGAAGTTCAAATCAGTTAGGCAGGCACAGAGATTTGTGACTGCTCATGCTGCTGTTTCAAATCTCTTCAACTTGGGCAGACACCTGATCAGAGCTCAGCATTACCGGGATCTTAGGATAAGTGCGTTCAATGAG
>SYFY01000042.1 GCA_005799745.1 Gammaproteobacteria bacterium | reverse complement strand
CCCGCAATCCGCGCCTGTTTTACGGCCGCATGACCGGCTGTGGACAGCACGGCACCATGGCCCCTGCGGCCGGACACGACATCAACTACATCTCCCTGTCAGGTGCGTTACACGCCATTGGTGAACCCGGCGGCAAGCCTGTGCCGCCGCTCAATCTGGTGGGTGATTTCGGCGGCGGAGGGATGTTGTTGGCGTTTGGCGTCACCGCAGCACTGGTGGAGCGTGCCACTTCCGGTAAGGGACAGGTGGTGGACGCTGCCATGACGGATGGTTCCGCGCTGCTCATGAACGGCCTGTTTCCGGGTATGCAAAGCGGCCAATGGAAGCCGGAGCGTGGTATCAATATGCTCGACGGCGGCGCCCACTTTTACGGCACCTACGAAACAAAGGATGGCAAGTACATCTCCATCGGGTCCATTGAGCCGCAGTTCTACACACTGCTGCTCGAGAAGACCGGGCTTTCTAACGACCCATCTCTGGCGAAGCAGATGGCACGCGCCGAGTGGCCGGCGCTGAAGCAGAAGCTCACAGCGGTGTTCAAGATGAAGACCCGTCACGAGTGGGACGTGATCATGCTCGGCACGGACATCTGCTACGCGCCGATCCTGTCCTTCGCCGAGGCGGTGGATCATCCCCACAACCAGGCGCGCGGGACATTCGTCGAGGTGGACGGCCTCAAGCAGGCCGCACCCGCACCCCGCTTCAGCCGGACCGCACCGGAAGTTCCTCCAGCTGCGGCGGCGCCTGGGCAGCACACTCGGAAGGTGCTGCTCGCCGCTGGTTTTACGGCCGCAGAAGTTGAGGCGTTGGTGGCTTCGGGGGCTGTGGCCTAGAGGTTCGAATTCTCGAGGACACACCCCGTGAGATCGGAAAGTGGCGCCGATTTCACGGGGTGTGTCCCCGTGGGAATATCCCCTTGGGAAGGCTTCCTCCTGGAAAAACCATGGCGGAAACAGCCGTTGTTCAGTGAATCCCGAACGGAGACTCCATGGCGCGCAGCGTGATCCTCGATACGGACATCGGCTCGGACATCGACGACACCTGGGCGTTGGCGATGCTCTTGGCCTCGCCCGAACTCAACCTCCAGCTCATCACCACGGTGAGTGGTGATACGCGCCATCGTGCGGCGCTATGCGCTCGGTTGCTCACAGCCGCCGGTCGGCAAGACGTTCCGATTGGCATAGGCATCGGTGGGCCGCTAAAGCTGCCGCCGGTGCTGTCGGGAACACCGCAAGCAGCCTTCGTTGGATCGGATGATGCTGCCCTCTCGGCGCATTCCATGGTCCATGGCGACGGCGTCGATGAGATGATTACGATGATCCTCACCGCGCCCGCTCCCGTCACGGTGATCGCGATCGGACCGCTCACCAACATTGCTGAGGCACTGCGTCGGTGTCCGCAGATCGTCGAACGTGCGAGCCTAGTGGGCATGCACGGTTCAGTGCGTGTCGGCTATCGCGGCGCTACAGCACCGACCCCCGAATACAACGTATTCGCCGACATTCCTGCGGCCCGGGCCGCGTTGTCAGCGGCGTGGGACGTCTGTATCACGCCGCTCGACAGCTGCGGCAGCGTCGTGCTGAAGGGTGATGCCTATCAGCAGTTCTGTGCCTATGCACGATCCCATCCCGGCAGCATGGCGTCGATGGTGCTGGAGAACTACCGCGCCTGGTTGGCCGCTGTGGGTGCGCCAGCTAATCGCCTCCTCAAGCGTTCGACCACGTTATACGACACTGTGGCCATCTATCTCGCCTTTACCCGTGAGGCGCTGACGATGGAAACGCTGCGCATTACCATCGACGACGTGGGCTACACCCGCGAGGACGCAGCCGGAAAAGCCATGCAGGTTGCGACCGGCTGGCGGGATACCGAGGCGTTTGGTTCGCTGCTGCTCGAGCGCGTGTGCTGGTAGCTGCTCCTGTCGAGCCAAGAAACGACTGTTTTCCCTGCCGATCGGAGTTGACGGCTTCGTATTTCGCATCCCCTCTCATCTATCGTTAGTTCTTCCGGAGTCTGACGCGCTGCGCCATCCCGTTTCGACTGCAGCGGCCCTTGCATGTCTATCCTCTGTCAAGCTCAGCGCATCGTATGCGCGCTTGCAAATGGCTCAAGGTGTTTCGGTTGAATCACGGTAAACTGACATGTCCATGCATCGAAGTGCTGACGCTCAAAACGTGTTTTTTCGATTTATTTGCCGTGCCGCAGAAGGGTGGCGCGAATATCACCGTCCACACGCCGTACTTCAGGCTTTGCACACTGCGGATGTCCTGCCTGTGCTGGCGGCGGTTGATGCGGCGGTTGCGGCCGGCCGGATAGCTGCCGGCTTCGTCACTTATGAAGCGGCTTCGGCATTCGATTCGTCCCTGACGACACAAGAAAGGGGCACTCTGCCGCTGGTGTGTTTTGGCCTTTTCGAAGGCTGGTCGACGTTTACATGGCCGCTTGCCAGTTCCCAGCCAGCGCCACTTTCTGTAGCAAGCGACCAACAAGCCTGGCGCCGTGTGCCGTGGACCCTCGCCACCGATCATGAGACCTATCGTCAGCGACTGGCTCATATCCGAGAGGCGCTCAGGGCTGGCCGGGTATATCAGGTCAATCACACCGAACGGTTGTATGCGCAGGGTGTTGATCCGTTCACGCTGTTCCTCGACGTGGCGGAGCAGGCACGATATGGCGCCTACATCGAGACTCCGGATTTCGCCGTGGTCTCCACATCCCCTGAGCTTCTGTTTGAGTTGAACGGCGACGTTGTTGTCTGCAAACCCATGAAAGGCACAGCGGTACGCTCACCCATCGTGACGAAGGACCCGGAGCAAGCGATGTGGCTGCGCACTTCGGAGAAGAATCGCGCCGAGAACGTCATGATCACCGACATGGTTCGTCACGACCTCGGCCGCATTGCGCGCACCGGCAGCGTTCAGGTGACAGAACTGTTCGGCATCGAACGGCTGGCGCACGTCTGGCAGATGACCTCCACGGTGAAAGCGCGTACTGATGCAACGATTCCAGAGATCTTTCGCGCGCTCGTCCCCGGAGCGTCGGTGACAGGCGCACCAAAGAGCGCAAGCATGCGGGTGATCCGTGAACTCGAATCCGCTCCCCGTGAGATCTATACCGGTGCCATCGGGGTGATGGAGCCCGGTCGCAAGGCTCGCTTCAGTATTGCCATCCGCACGGCCTGGTTTGATCGGCAGGCAAGCCGTGGGACCTATGGTGCAGGTGGCGGCATCGTCTGGGATTCCGATCCGGACGAAGAGTGGCAGGAACTCGCGGCCAAAGCCCGGGTAGTCAATCAACCGATCCGTCGCGGCTTTGGGTTAATCGAGACGCTGCGTTATTCAGTAACTGACGGGTACTTTCTGCGGCAGTTGCACCGTGATCGTCTTGCTCATAGCGCAGAATGGTTCAACCGCCCCTTTGACCTCGATGGTTTTGATCGCCTGCTCGACCAAGGCGCACGAGACTTCAATCGGAACAAGCGTGTACGGGTGATGCTTGATGACCGGGGAAGACTCAGTCTGCAGGCCACGATGTTGATGACTTCTGTCAATCCGGTGATGGAAATCATGCTGGCAACGTTGCCGGCAGGGATCGACCCGGTGCTCCTTCATCACAAGACCACGTTGCGTAGCCACTACGACCCCCGCAGCAACGGCGACGAAGTGCTGCTCTGCAATCGCGAAGGCAGGGTGACGGAAAGTTCTATCGCCAACGTAGTTTTCGAGGTGTACGGCAGGAAGTACACGCCACCTTTAGAAGATGGGTTGCTGGGCGGCGTTTACCGGCAGCACCTGATCGATCAGGGTCTCGTAGAACTGCAAAGCCTGTCGATTGAAAGCCTGCAAAATGTCGAGCGCCTCTGGCTGGTCAATGCGCTGCGTGGCGAACGAGAGGTGATCTCCGTTACGGATACGCAGGGATCGGTTCTCTATCGAAAACCGGAAAATCCGTCTTAGATCCCCGCTTCATCCAGGCGTCAGATGATCCAGTGTTCGGTCCTGAATGTTTCGTTCAACGGGTCCTTTCAGGGGCGATGACTCATCTCAAACCCGATCTGTCATACGTCGATCCCACTCGGCATGGAAGTGTTTGACCCTGGCCTCCTCTTCGGAGAGCCACACGGTGTCGAAGCCTGCCGACTTCATGCCGCTTTGCACATCCTTGAGCAGTTCCACATCCTGGTCGATGGTGATCGTCATGCTCTTCTCGCCGCGAATAACGGCGTCGTACTCAAACACTTCTCGGCCTAGACGCGGCAGCGGTGTGGCGCGCTCACTGATCGGGCGACGTGTCAGGGTGATCTTGTCGAACTCGGTTCTCCCAGGGTCCGTTGGATGCGGGCGAGCGCGCATGATCCAGAGGTGATCGACACCGAAAGAAAGCACGACGTTGGGAAACAGGTTGTACTGCCAGGCATCGGTAAGTTGCTCGTCGGAGAAACGAGCGTAGTCTGGCGCGGACTCATTACTCAGCGCACGTCTGCGCGTGGCGATGGCATTGCGGATGTCGAGCACCCGACCTCGATAGTCGGCAGGATCGAGTCCAACTTCCCGCAGCCGGGCGGCTGCTCGTGCCATGAATTGTGCGGGCACGTTCGGCAGGCCTTCATTGGCAAAAATGGAACAGACGATGAGACAGGCGACACCCGCGCCGGTTGATTGCAGTTGATGGATCGCCTTGTCGATCTGCGCAACATAGGCATCAGCGAGCGCCGATTCATCCAGACCCGACACCAGTGGGCGGTAGCGGTCAGGAAAAGGGAATGAGGCGATCTCCGGATGAGTCGAAGACTGGCGCCGACCACCACTGAGCATGCCCACCGCTTCGCTGTTCCCGTGGTATGTCCCATCGCTGTAGATCACACCCCGTTTGCCGGTGGCGGCTCGTGCCATCTGCAACGCCACTTCATTGGCTTCCGTGCCGGAACAGCTGAACACAAAGGACTCGATCTGCGGCCCATGCAGCGTTGCAAGTCGCTCCGCGTACTCAACGATGCCTTTGTGCAGATACCGGCTGTGTACGTTGAGTGTCGCCTGCTGTCGCGTCATCGCCCCAACAACAGCCGGGTTGGCATGCCCGACACACGGCACGTTGTTGTACATGTCGACATACCTGCGCCCGCTCACATCAAACAGATAAGCGCCTTCTCCACGCACGATTTCCAGCGGTTCGTCGTAGAACAGCGGAGCGCCTTGACCGAGCGCGTGGTTGCGGCGAGCCAGCAGGGATTCAACGGTCATGAGTACGGTCTCCAGGTGGCAATGGGTGATCCGGTTCGTGCGTATCGAGAGTTATGATCCTGGCGAGACGCTGAGCGAAATTATATTGGAGATCGTCTCGTTTATTGGGCCTTCTCTCGTCGTGCGGGGCCTCTGGTTGTTGCTCCGCATCGAATCCATGCAGGTGGGCTACAGAGCCGCCGTTGAAAGCCACTCAGAGGACAGAAGCATGACGGTGTAGGCGATTGCACTGCTGAATCTCGAAGACCGCAAGGAATACGCGCGTTATGCACAAGGTTTCATCCTGATGCGGCAGCCTTTGACCGCTGGTATCACTCCGCAGAGTACCAGGCGCTCGCCAAGCATCGATTCGGCGCGAGCACGGGCTGAACTCAGTTCAAACTTTGATCGATCGTACGGAGTGACTTCATCGTCGCGAAACAGAGCACTACCAGCAGCATAAAAACACCACCACTCACCATCAAAGCGACGGCCACATCGTACCGCTCGGCAACGAAGCTGATGGGCATCAGGCCAAACGGCATCAATCCATGCGACATCATATCGATCGACAACACCTTGCCGCGCATGGCTGGGTCAACCTGCATTTGCAGCAGCGCTCGGTTGCCAGCTGAGTTTGCCGCGGAGACCAGACCGACAAAGAAGATCGCGATGAACGCAAACAGAAGTGAATCTGCAAAACCGAATGCCATGGTCGCAGCGCCCCAGGCGAGACACGTTGCAATGACCCAGAAGCCCTTGCGCTTGAGACTCGCAAGCCCTGCGGTATAGAGCGATCCGATGATGGCACCCACCCCCATCGCCGAGATCAGATAACCCAGATCATCCGCACCACCGCCGAGAATGTCGTGGTTGAACGCAGGCAACATCGTGTTGAGAGGCATGCCAAACAAAAACGGGATGATCGACAGAATGATCAGCGCAAAGATCGGTGGCCGGTTCCAGACGTAGCGAAACGCGCCTAACATTTCCCGGCCAACATGTTCTTTCACGGGATGAACCTCGCCAGGTCGACTGACCCGGCTCATGGACAGCGCTGACAGAAGATATAAGGCGCAGATGAAGAGATGCACCATGCCGACACCGAAGTAGGACGTCTTGTCACCATCGGCGATCAATGCGATGAGCAGACCGGCAATTGCCGGGCCGAGAATGCGTGCGAAATTCCATCCTGATGTGTTGATCGAGGTCGCGGAAAGAATGAGCGACTGCGGCACCAGCTCCGGAACAAATGCCTGTCGTGCCGGCATCGACAGCGCGAGGACGGTGCCATTAAAAAAACCGAGCCAGATGAAATCCCAGAACTCAACACGTTCGGTGAGCACGATGGCGGCGAACACCAACGTCGCGAGCGCACTCAAACTCTGTCCGATCACAATCAACCGCCGCTTCGGATAACGGTCCGCCAGTACTCCGCCATACAGCGCAAACAGTACCTGCGGGATCATGAACGACATCGTCACCCAGGCGAGATCCATCTCCGACTGGGTCAATTGATAGACCAGCCAACCCCGCGCAATAACCTGCATGTTCATCGCGAAGGATGCCGCAAGCCCTCCAAAAAAGTGCAGCCGGAAATCCGGAAGTGCGAGCGCACGGCGAAGGTCCGGCGAGAGCAACGAGCCGGCCAACGCCTAAGGAAGCTCTGATTGATCGGATATTTTCGTCATAACAAGGCTGGAGGAGCGGAGGAAAATCGCGGAAATGCAGTAATTCCGCGATTTTCTGCAGCGACGACTAACGAAGCTATGGCGGAAACAGACATTAATCAGAGCTTCCCTGACTTCAGTAGTCGAGGCGGTAGGCAGATCCGTCGCGGACGATGCGGCCCGCTGTCGGTGCCGCGAAGTGAGTACCGATGACCAGAACCGGACGATCCGCATACCGGTCGAGAAAGTTATGTCGGGTATGCGCACTCATGTGGGCATCCCAATCGGCAAGGCTCGACCAGTCGGGCTGATGAATCTGGCAAGGGTGGTGAATCATGTCGCCGGTGATCACAGCCTCTTCTCCGCGCGACGTGATATGCACGCTCACGTGACCGGGCGTGTGACCGGGTGTCGGCTCAAGACAGACTTCGTCGTTGATCCGATGGGTTGAGCCCACAAGGTCTCCTAGCCCCGCATCGAATACCGGTTGTACCGAATCTTCGAACACAGGCCCATAAATCTGGGGCTCCACTTTCCAATGTGCATATTCCGCTTCAGCGTACAGGTAACGTGCATTCGAGAATGTGGGATGCCAGCGCGTGTCGACCAGCCGGGTACTCCAGCCGACGTGATCCACATGCATGTGTGTGCAGAGTACGGTGTCGACTCGGTCGGTTCGAAATCCTGCCGCTTCGAACCGTTGCAAAAAATCACCCTGCATCTGATTCCAACGCGGATAAGAACGTGGTTTGTCATTGCCGATGCAGGTGTCCACGACGATAGTCTGACCACGCGATTGGATCACCAGCGTGTGGATACTGAGTGTGATCTTGTCGTCCTGTACGAATGGCGCGAGCCATGGCACGGAAGCCAAATACTCAGGTGTTGCCTGCGGCAAGAGGTGTGGACCCAGCGACGCCGTCGTCAGTTCGACGATCTGGGTGATACGTACATCACCGATTTGCCAGGTCAGCATGGCCCCTCATCCCCCCGCGATTCAAAACACCGTTCCGATTGCAAACTAACTGCAAACCGCGCAAACATCCATCTTCATTCCGCACGCGCACGAAGGGGAGAAACATCATGAAAATCGGTGACGTCGCCATTGAGAAACTGGGTCACGTGGCGGTACTGGAAATCCAGAGGCCACCCAACAACTTTTTTGATGTGGACCTCATCAATGCGTTGGGTGATGCATTTGAAGCCATGGACAAGGATCCTGAAGTTCGCGCGTTGGTGCTCGCTGCCCAGGGCAAGAATTTTTGTGCCGGCGCGAACTTCGGTGACCGCTCACAACAAACCGAACGCGCTACGCGGGCTCAGGAGAGTGGTAACCCGCTCTACACTGCTGCAGTGCGACTCTTCGCTTGCAAGAAGCCCGTGATCGCTGCCGTTCAAGGTGCTGCAGTCGGTGGTGGTTTTGGTCTTGCTGTGATGCCTGACTTTCGTATTGTCACGCCGGATGCACGCTTTACCGCGAACTTCGTGAAGCTCGGCTTTCATCCTGGTTTTGCATTGACACTCACGCTTGCCAAGCTAATCGGCCAGCAGAAAGCGAGCTTGATGTTCCTCACCGGTCAACGCATCGATGGCGAGACTGCTTTCAAGTGGGGTTTGGCCGATCGCATCACGACAGCGGAGAAACTGCGTGAAGACGCCATCGCTTTTGCCAATGAAATCGCTGAGAACGCACCACTTGCGCTGTTGAGTGTGCGCGCAACTTTGCGAGGTGATATCGCCGCGCAGGCGAAGAAACAAACCGATCATGAGTTCGTTGAACAGCACCGCTTGCAGAAGACGGAAGACCACAAGGAAGGGGTGAAAGCCGTAGCCGAACGGCGACCAGGCAACTTCAAGGGAAGATAAAGAAGGGAAGGTAAAGAAGGGAAGGTAAAGAAGGGGAGATAAAGAAGGGAAGATAAAGAAGCGGAGCGACATCCGGCAAAGTGATGCTGCGCCTACGAACGCACCGAAGCAGCGCCGCGTGGAATAGCGGCAAGCAACGCCTGCGTGTAGGCCGCCTTCGGCGCAGCTAACAAAGTCTCGGTCGATGCCTGTTCAACCACCACGCCGTCCTTCATCACCAGCACCTCATCACTCATGAAACGCACCACCGCGAGATCGTGACTGATGAACACGTAGGCAAATCCAAACGCATCCTGCAGGTCTTTTAAAAGGTTGAGCACTTGCGCCTGCACAGAGACATCGAGCGCAGATACCGCCTCGTCCAATACGATCACTTCGGGATCGAGGGTGAGGCACCGTGCGATGGCAATACGTTGACGTTGGCCTCCGGAGAACTCGTGGGGATATTTGCCAAACGCCGAGGGGTCGAGACCGACCCGCAAGAGCAGGTCAAGCGCACGTGCTTCGCGTGCCGCCAGATCCTTGCCGATACCATGAATCTCCATCGGTTCAACCAGAGTTCTGCCGACGGTGAAACGCGGATTGAGACTGGCGTACGGGTTCTGGAAAACAATCTGGATGCGCCGCCGCATCACCTGTCGCTGCCGATCTGTCAATGTCAAAAGATCCTGACCATCAAAGATCACTTGTCCGGCTGAAGGTTCGTGGAGACGCAGCAGCGAGAGCCCCATCGTTGTCTTTCCAGAGCCGGACTCACCCACCACGCCCAGGGTATGCCCTTTGCGAAGCGTAAAACTCACGTCACGCACGGCTTTGAATTCGGATTTACGGAACAGCCCTCTTGGCGACCAGAAACTCTTGGCCAGAGACCGCACCTCGAGTACCACCGGTGCCTCTGGATCCTTAGGCTTGGCAGTCGGCCGAGCCGCCACCGCGTCTCGCATGTGATCGTCAATCACACGAAGCCTCGCGACGTGATCCTGCAGCGTCGGCCGGCAGGCGAGTAGCGCCTTTGTATAATTGTCAGCAGGTGAGGAGAAGATCCGTTCCGTCGAACCCTGCTCGCGCACCTCGCCGTGGCGCATCACCACCACGTGATCGGCAATTTCGCCGACCAGACCCAGATCATGGCTGATGAAGAGCAGGCTCATGCCACGTGCCGACTTCAGCGAGGCGAGCAAGTTCAGAATCTGCCTTTGGACCGTGACGTCGAGTGCCGTGGTCGGTTCGTCGGCAATGAGGAGCTTCGGTTCACAACCGAGGGCCATCGCGATCATCACACGTTGCTGTTGGCCGCCAGAGAGTTCATGCGGATAGCTGTCGAATCGACGCGCAGGCTCAGGCAGACCGACTTCATCGAGCAGTTCAATCGCGCGATCACGCGCAACGCGTCGATTCATTCCGAGGTGTGTTCGAAGTGGCTCGACCAGCTGAGCACCCACTGTCATCACCGGATTGAGCGACTGCATCGGATCCTGGAATACACAGGCGATCTCTCGACCACGCACTGCACGAAGCTGATCAGCAGAGGATGCAAGCAGTTCGTGTTGCTTCCAGAGCACACTTCCAGAGCACTCGGCATTCTCCGGCAACAGGCCAACGATCGACATCGCGGTCACACTTTTACCGGAGCCCGACTCACCCACAAGTGCAACGGTTGAGTTCTGTGGCACGTCAAAAGTGACACCTTTGACAGCGCCCGCGCGCTCAACGTTGCCGTTCACCTTACCGACGCGAAAACTGACTGCGAGGTCCTGGACCGAGAGCAACATGACTATTCCAGCCCTCGCAGTTTCGGATCCAGCGCATCCCGTGCCGCATCGGTCATCAACGAGAACGCGGTGACAAACACCGCCATGGAGAGCGTCGCCGCTGCAAGTTGCCACCAATAGCCGCGGATGAGGTCCGACTGGGCTTCCGCCAACATCGTGCCCCACGACACGTCATCGACACCTACCCCGAGCCCAAGGTAGGAGAGGATCACCTCGGCCTTGATGAAGCCCACCACCAACAACGCCATACGTACGAGCACCACGTGGCTGACATTCGGCAGGATGTGGCGAAACATTCGACTGGTATTCGATGCACCGATCGCTTCCGCCGCACGCACATACTCGCGGCTACCATGTTTCATGAACTCTGCGCGCACCTGGCGGTAGAGGCCGGTCCAACCCGTGAGTCCGAGAATCAACACAACCGAAATCATGCCGCGTCCAAACACGGCCGCAAACGCGAAGATCAGGAGGATGCCTGGAATCGCCTCGAAGACGTTGTAGATCCACTCCAGAAGATCACCGATACGCCGGCCGAAGAAGCCACTGATGGCACCGAGCACGGTACCGATGAGTGTTGCGACGAGAGCGGCCAGCACACCGACAAATACCGAGATCTCACTGCCCTTCACGGCCTTGGCCAGCACGTCTCGACCACGCCAGTCACCGCCGAAGGCTAACGTCTGCGCCTTGGTTGTCTCGTTAACCGCGTACTGTTTCGTCTGTGCATCCCATTCCGCGTAACGCGGCGCTAGCGGATCGAGTTCAGTGAGGTCAGCGTTCGGACCTGAAGGCATGGCGATCACACTTGTCTCGACGACTGGTGCTGGACCGAGAAAGTGCGGTCGGGCGTTCGGCACCCCTGTTTCCGCCTCCCAGTTTTCAGCAATGAAACCAAGTGCAGATGCGGCGATCAGCAGCAGGAATGTTATGACGATCGTCGCAGCAAAAACGCCGATTCGATCGGTCGCAAAACGTCGCCACGCGGCGCGCCAAACCCCCTCTGAGTGTATCTGGGACGCGGCCGGTTCAAGTTCGACTGAGGTCACGCTCACTTCAGCACCACCCGTGGATCAACGAGGCGGAACATCACATCAACACCAAGATTGATGATCATCGACAACATCGCGAGATACACCGCAATGGCTTGAATGACCGGATAGTCACTGCGATTAACCGCCAGCAACACCTCACGCCCAAGCCCGGGAATCGAAAAGAACTGTTCAATCAGGAACGAACCTACAAAGACACCCGGCAGCGCCAGCCCAACATTCGCCAGCACCGGGATGAGCGCGTTACGCAGCACATGTCGAAAGAGCACTACACGCTCCGGTAGTCCTTTCGCACGCGCGGTGCGCACATAGTCGTTGCCAAGTTCATCCAGCAGGAACGAACGATAGAGGCGGATGTTGGGCGCGAGCGCGACCAGTACCGCGAGCATCACCGGCAGTGGGGTATAGGTCGTAAGGTTGGTCAGTGTGTTGTCACTCCAACCTTGCACCGGAAACCAGGCGAGCTGAAAACCAAGGAGATACTGACCCACAATGATGTAGACGAGAAAACTGATCGAGAGTGCGAGAGTCGTGATGACCATCAGCGTGCGATCAACCAACGAACCACGCCGGTAGGCGACCCACATGGCAATCGGCAAGGCGATGATGACCTCGAGCAGGAGGATGGGCAGCATCACCGTTAACGTCGCAGGCAGTCGTGTGGCGAAGAGTTCGCCCACCGGTTCTCCCGTAGCCCAGCTCTCGCCCCAATCGAATGTGAAGACGCTCTGCAGATACAGTCCGAGTTGCACCCAAACAGGTTCATCGAGACCGAGTTCGGAACGAATCGTGGCGATCTGCTCCGGGGTCGCATTGAGTCCCCCGAGTATTTCTGCGGGATCACCACCGAAGAACTTGAAGAGGAAGAAGACGAGCAGTACGGCGCCTAGAACGGTCGGGACCATCTGCCAGAGACGTCGCAGTAGATAGCCGGCCATTGGGTTACACCCCGGCGCAGCTGCGCCCCCGTATACTGAGCCTCATTGTGCGCAGCCTGGACGGTTGATGCGAGCCTTCAATCAATTTCTTGTAATCGTACTAACAGGCCTGCTCACGTCCGCGGCTGGACTAGCCGCGAAAGAGCCAAAGACACTGCATGTCTCGTTTCCCATTGCGGAGACTAACTTTGATCCCGCCCAGGTCAGCGATCTCTACTCCAACACCGTGATCGGCGGCATCTTCGACGGTTTGCTTGAGTATGAATTCCTCGCTCAACCCGTGCGCATTCGTCCCAACACTGCGGCCGCGTTGCCTGAGGTGTCGGAGGACTTTCGCACCTTTACGATCCGCGTCCAGCCCGGCATCTATTTCGACGACGACCCGGCCTTCGGTGGGCAGCGGCGTGAACTCACCGCGCAGGATTACGTCTATTCGCTCAAGCGCCACTACGACCCGCGCTGGCGCAGCCCCAAGATCGGCGCGTTCACCACCGCTCGCCCCATCGGACTGGAAGCCTTGCATGAACGCGCCCTCGCCGGAGCACCTTTTGACTACGACACCGAAATCGAAGGCGTCCGTGCGCTCGACCGCTACACATTGCAGATCAAGCTGGAGCAGCCCTCACCACGTTTTGTATACAACTTCGTCGGCGGTGGACTGATCGGCGCCGTCGCCCGCGAGGTTGTCGAACACTACGGTGACAAAATCGGTGATCACCCGGTTGGGACCGGTCCATTTCGGCTGATCGACTGGCAACGGGGTTCACGCATCGTGCTCGAGCGTAATCCCACCTATCGGGAGGTGTTTTACAACGAGCATCCCGCGATCAACGATCAGGCCCGCATCGCTACCGCCACACGATTCAACGGAAGTCGGCTGCCACTTGTTGATCGAGTCCAGATTTCGATCATTGGCGAGGCACAACCGCGCTGGCTCTCCTTCCTGAACGGCCAACTCGATGTGATCGATGTGCCCTCTTCCTTCGTAAACATCGCTACACCGAATCACGAACTCGCGCCTCACCTCGAAAAACGCGGCATCGTCCTGAACCGATATCCAAGAACGGATCTCTCGGTCAGCTACTTCAATATGGAGCATCCACTGGTCGGGGGCTACGAACCCCGGAAAGTGGCACTGCGCCGTGCCATCGCACTCGCGGTTGACGTTGAACGGGAGATACAACTGGTCCGGCATGGCCAAGCCATACCCGCCCAGAGCATCATCGGCCCCGACGTCTGGAGCTACGATCCTGCCTTCAAGAGTGAGATGAGCGAGTTCAACTTGCCACGCGCGAAAGCACTGCTCGACGTGTACGGCTACATCGACCACGACGGCGATGAATGGCGCGATCAGCCTGATGGTTCACCATTGATTCTCGAGTACGCCTCGCAGCCCGACCAACAAAGCCGCACACTGAACGAACTGTGGAAACACGACATGGACGCACTCGGTGTGCGCATCGAATTCAAAACCGCTTCCTGGCCCGAAAATCTCAAGGCGAGCCGCGCCGGAAAGTTGATGATGTGGGGTGTGGGTTGGACCGTGAATGTCCCCGAACCCGATGACTTTCTGCTACTCGGCTATGGGCGTGATGACTCGGCCAATCGGGCCCATTTCAAGTTACGGGAATTCGATGAACTCTATGAACTTCAAGTGCGACTGCCAAACGTTGCCGAGAGAATACAAGCCATCGAACGAGCCAAACGATTGCTCATCGCCTATATGCCCTACAAAGTGCATGTCCATCGCATCACATCGGACCTGATGCAACCGTGGCTCCTGGGTTACCACGGTGCGCACTTTCGTGGGCTGTTCTGGAAGTACGTCGACATTGACGAGGCGACTAAGGCGCGCCCTGCCTTCTGAAACAGCCGGTCATCCCCGTCCGATTGCAGTGCGAATTTCAAGATGGGCTTTCTCATCCAGCTCAAACCGACCAAACAACCACGCGCCGAACGTACAGAAGAAGAGTGGCGCGCCACCGTAGAGCCCGAGGATTGCGATCTTCACTTCCATAGTTTGTTCTTGGTTCGGCACAAACCCCGCGAACTGCAGGACAAACCCCATCAACAGCAGAATCACACCCAGCGCGCTTTTGTTGACGAAGTTCCACGCCGCGTAATACGACCCTTCCTTCCGTTGGCCCGTACGCAGTTCGTCGTAGTCGATCACATCACTCTGCACCGATGGACCAATCGATCCACCACCTGCTGCACTGAATCCCGCAATAAATGCCGCACCCATGATCCAGCTGAGGCGGCCTTCGAGACTGTCAATGACCAACAACATAAACATGCTGCCGAACGCAATTCCGGTGCCGACCATAGAGATCCGCCACGTCGGGAGTTTCCCGAATCGACGTGACAACTTGAGCCATACAGGAACACCGAGAGACGACGGCACCATGTAACAGAGAATGATCGCAGGCGCCCACTGGGGAGCTCCGACGACGTAGGCGGTAACGTAGAGGGTTAAAGCGCCAATCGCGGAGGTGCCAACGTTTTCGATGAACCAGACCGCATACAAAAGCCGCGCGTGCGGATTGGCGAAAACATCCTTCATGGCGGCGAAGGGACCTGAAGTGTTGCTGCGTTGATAGTCGCTGCGTTCGCGCAACTGCACGACGGCATACAGAATCAGTGCGCTGGTGATAATGGCTGCGATCCATGATTGATACTCGGAAACAGCACGAATCTCCGCTTCGCCCTGCACTTCCGCGTTAATCAGGAACTGCATGCTGATCAATGCGAGAATCGAACCTGTGGTGTAAAACGCATGACGCATGCCAAAGAGGCGGGTGCGCTCGTGATAGTCATCGGAAATCTCTGCGCCGAAGGCCATGTGCGGTACAAAGAAGATGGTCAGGGCGGTGTAGAAACCAATAATGGCCACCGCCATCCAGGCGACTAGCGCTGTACCCGTCAGAGAAGCCGGCGGAGAGAACACCATGATGAATGTTGCAGCCACCGGAATGATGCTCGCAAACATCCATGAACGGCGACGTCCAAGCTTCGAGGTGGTGCGATCACTCAAGTAGCCCGCCATGGGATCGGAAACCGCGTCCCAGATGCGGGAAATGCTGAAGATCAGGCCCATCACCGCCGGCGCGATGAGCAGCACATCGGTCGCAAACTTCATCACATAGAGTGACAGCAGGAGCGCCATGTAGCCGACACCAATTGCCGGCGCTCCAAACGCGAACACAGCAGCCCACGGCGTGCGTACTTCTGTCGTAGCCATAAACTGTCCTGCTCGCTTCAGCGTTAGGCGTTCCTGATCGTCAGTCCACCATCCACCGGCAACGTCGCACCGGTCATGAAGCTGGAAGCCGGCAAGCAAAAGTTGAGCGTGCCGTGGGCCACTTCTTCAGGATCAGCATAACGCTTGAGCGCGACGCGACGACGTGCGTATTCCTGTTTGTTGTCTTCCGGAATCCCTGCGGTCATGCCAGTACGGATCGGTCCGGGG
>SYFY01000041.1 GCA_005799745.1 Gammaproteobacteria bacterium | reverse complement strand
CGCAGGACGGAACAAGGCGGAACCCGCCGGCAATATCGAGCCTATTGCCCAGGGATCCAACGCAGTGCCGGCCTGCGACAGGAGCTCCCGAAGGGCGAGCCCTGCAAGGCGCCTGGCGGCGTTACGATTCTTGCCTCTTGTTCTTGCCAAGAGGGGGCTACGGCCATTGGCGACGAACCGCGCCTTGCCAGCCGCCTTGCAGGGTTCGCTGAAAGGACGCGAATTACTAACTCAGGACACTAGCCCGCATTATTCATGAAAGGTCTGCTGCGGACGCCGATAGCCGCGAAGGTCCGCGCGGTTTTCCCAGGAGTTCAATCTTGCGCAATCGCCCGTTCTCGAATCGCAAGAGCCGCTGAAAGCGCGTATCACTCTGATCGTAGATCCATTCGTCGACATGCACGAAATAACCGGGTTGGCGGTGTTCAACCCGACGATCTGTATAAACCGCCTCTCCACAGCGCTGCTGCACTTCCCACGGTGTGAGGCCACGGGAAATGAGTCCGTACTCGCAGCGCATGTCGCCGAACGCAAAGGGCGTGATCAATGACAGCAAGGTTAGAAGGTTGATTCGCATGAACATCATGCTCCCTTCTGCGCACTGAATTGATCCTGAACACCGACTACAATCCCTGCCTTGTGTGAACACCGAGGGGGGAGACGGGTGGACAACCAAGCGTACTGGCGCGCGAACTTGCGCCTCTTGAGCATCCTGCTGACCTTGTGGTTTATGCTGTCATTCGGCTTTGGCATTTTGCTCGTTGAGCCCCTCAACCAGTTTCGCATCGGCGGGTTCAAGCTTGGCTTCTGGATCGCCCAACAAGGCGCGATCTATTTCTTCGTCATTCTGATCTTTGTGTACGCAGCCCTGATGAAGCGGATCGACCGACAACACGGCGTGGCGGACGACTGAGATGAGCGTAGAACTGTTGACCTATCTTTTCGTGGGCGCAACCTTCGCGCTTTACATCGGCATCGCCGTTTGGACCCGCGCGGGCTCCACCAAAGATTTTTACGTCGCCGGTGGTGGTGTCCATCCCATCGCCAATGGCATGGCGACTGCCGCCGACTGGATGAGCGCCGCCTCTTTCATTTCTATGGCCGGCATCATTGCCTTTATGGGCTATGACGGAACCGTCTACCTCATGGGTTGGACGGGAGGTTATGTACTGCTCGCCCTTCTGCTGGCACCGTACCTGCGCAAGTTCGGCGAGTTCACCGTGCCGGATTTTTTCGGCAGTCGGTATTACGGCAACGCCGCCCGCTCCGTCGCCGTGGTGTGTTTGATCCTGATTTCGTTCACCTATGTCGCTGGGCAGATGCGCGGCGTGGGCATCGTCTTTTCGAAGTTCATCGGTGTGGAAATTTCCACCGGGGTGATCGTCGGCATGGCCGTCGTGTTCGTGTACGCAGTACTCGGCGGCATGAAAGGCATCACCTACACTCAGGTCGCCCAGTACGTCGTGATGATCTTTGCCTACCTGGTTCCGGCGATCTTCATTTCACTGCTGATCACCGATAACCCGATTCCGCAACTCGGTTGGGGCGATGCCGTCAACGATGGCTCCGGTGAATCGGTGCTTGATCGCCTCGACAACACCCTGATTGCCCTTGGCTTCGATGCCTACACTGAAGGCGCGAAATCCACGCTCGATGTCTTTGCCATCACCATGGCCCTGATGATTGGTACTGCCGGATTGCCTCATGTCATCGTGCGGTTCTTTACCGTGCCCAGAGTTTCCGACGCACGAATTTCTGCAGGTTGGGCACTGATCTTCATCGCCCTGCTGTACACCACAGCGCCAGCGGTAGGTGCATTCGCCCGCCTCAACTTCATCGATACCGTGCATGGCCAGGAATACAACTATGTCCCCGACTGGTTCAAGACCTGGGAGGACGTGGGGCTTATCGCCTGGACTGACAAGAACGCCGATGGGGTGATCGAGTACGCGCCGGGCGCGCCGTTTGCTGGTAAGCCGGAATTCACGGGCGAACTCACAGATGCCGGATCACGTGCCATCGCCAATGCGCCGAGTGACAACCGCAACGAGGTCTACGTGGATCGCGACATTATGGTGCTCGCGAATCCACAGATTGCGGAGCTACCGGCATGGGTGGGTGCACTTGTTGCGGCAGGTGCATTGGCCGCAGCTTTGTCCACGGCAGCGGGACTCTTGCTCGTCATATCGACATCCATCTCCCACGACCTCATGAAGAAGACCCTCGCGAGGCCACTGACAGATCGCCAGGAACTCGGATACGCGCGAATGGCCGCGGCGGTCGCGGTTCTTATCGCGGGTTATCTCGGTATCAATCCGCCTGGCTTCGTTGCTGAAGTGGTGGCGTTCGCGTTTGGATTGGCTGCCTCGTCCCTGTTCCCCGCCATTCTTCTCGGAATATTCAGCCGGTCGATGAATCGAGAAGGCGCTATCGCTGGAATGGTTACCGGGCTTCTCTTTACCATCCTCTATATCACCTGGTTCAAGTTCATCGATCCGGCGAGTAACACCGCAGAGCATTGGTGGCTCGGGATTTCCCCAGAAGGCATCGGCACCGTAGGTGCGGTCATCAACTTCGCAGTGGCGTTTCTGGTTGCGCGGGCGTTTCCCGAGCCGCCTGCAGAAGTGCAAACGATGATTGATCGCATCCGGATTCCATCGGGGGTGGAGCGGCCCCACGATCACTGAGAGGCACCGCCCATCGCCGTTTTCCTGCCGCATATCCCCGGGTTGATCCCCTGCCGGTAATGCCACTCCTATACTGAAGCTCATTACGCGCTTTTTCGGCACGGCCTCTGCATGGCTGCTGCCACATCTACGTGGATGAAATGGATGTTATCGACGCCGGCAGACCCGTTTCTGCTGCCCGACGGGGTGGCACTCGCCCTGTCCAAGGGTGAGTGTGATGATCCTTTTCGCTGGCTTCGGCCCCACGCTGAACCCGGTCAGACCATTGTTCGTGCAATGATTCCGGGCGCTGAGGCGCTGGAACTGGTCACGCCCAGCGGCTCAGTGCGCTTTAGCCGCTGGCAAGTCGTGCATCCCTTTTTTTGCCTTGTTGTTTCCGGTGAACTGGATCACTACCGATTGCGCGGGAAGTTTGGTGAGCACTGGCATGATTTCGACGATGCTTACCGCTTCCCATCCACGGTGTGGAAGGAAGACCTCGACCGTTTCGCGTCAGGAACCGAGCTGCACCTCTATCGCTGGCTAGGCGCCATTGCGCTCACACTTGACGGTCTATCCGGCTATCGCTTCACCGTCTGGGCTCCGAATGCGCGCCGGGTTTCGGTGATTGGCGACTTCAATGGATGGAATGGCCGACGTCATGTCATGCGTTTGCACCACCAGGCAGGGGTTTGGGAGATCTTCCTACCGCACGTTCACCCAGGTGATCACTACAAGTTTGAAATCCTGACTCAGCGCGGTGAGCTTCTGAAAAAAAGTGACCCGATGGCACTGTGGAATCAGTCCGCGCCTGCCACCGCGTCGTTAGTTGCAACGATTCCCGACCCAGCGCCATCCACGAAACCGATCCGTCAGAGTCTCACGTCACCGATTTCGATTTACGAAGTACATGCCGGTTCCTGGCGTCGGAATGTTGATGGCTCAAGTCTCAACTGGGATGAACTGGCCAATCAATTAATCCCTTGGGTGAAAGAACTCGGCTTCACGCACATCGAGTTTCTGCCACTCAACGAACACCCCTTTACTGGCTCGTGGGGCTATCAACCTACCGGCCTCTTCGCACCTACCAGTCGCTTTGATGACGGGGAGGGTTTAAGGCGCCTCGTTGGTCGCTGTCATGAGCATGACATCGGCGTCCTCCTCGATTGGGTGCCCAGTCACTTCCCTAAAGACGATCACGGTCTGCGCCGCTTCGATGGCACAGCCTTGTACGAACATGAAGACCCACGTCTTGGAGAACACCCGGACTGGGGAACGTTGATCTACAACTTCGACCATCATGAAGTTCGAAGTTTCCTGTTATCGAGTGCGGTGGCATGGCTGGATCGATTTGGTGTCGACGGTCTGCGCTCCTTGGTCAACGAAAAAGTGCTACCACCACGCAAACGATCCGTTTAAGCGGTAGCCGTTATCCTTTCGCGAACTTCGCCTTCGCTTCGCGTCGCCGTCGATGCAACACCGGTTCGGTATAACCGTTCGGCTGCTCAAGCCCTCTTAAAATCAGGTCGCAGGCTGCCTGAAACGCCACACTGCCTTCAAAATCGGGCGCCATGTTGCGATATTCGGCATCACCCGAGTTCTGCGCATCGACGACCTTCGCCATGCGCTTCAGGGTTTCCATCACTTGCGCCTGCGAACAGATGCCTTGATGCAACCAGTTGGCGATGTGCTGTGACGAAATTCGGAGCGTTGCGCGGTCTTCCATCAACCCAACGTTGTGGAT
>SYFY01000040.1 GCA_005799745.1 Gammaproteobacteria bacterium | reverse complement strand
GCCAGATGCTGTAGATGTGTTTGGCGCGACCCAGCACGTGCGCCTGTATTCGGTGTTTGCCGAGTAGATCATTGAGATCTCCCGCGATCCGCGTGATCTGCGCTTCACGTTCAACCCGCTTGCCATCCAGCTGCCGGGCGATGGTGAGATAGGTTTCAGGCTCGAGATACCGCATGGCGAGATCCTCAAGTTCCCACTTGAGATGCCAGATACCAAGACGCCCTGCCAACGGGGCAAAGACGTGGCGAGCTTCCTGAGCAATGCGGCTGCGACGTGATAACGCGTCAAGCTTGGCATGACGCAACGCCACCACACGTTCCGCAATCTTGATCACTGCCACACGTGCGTCATCCACGAGCGCTATCAACATGCGCCGGACGTTTTCCAGCTGACTTTCGCGTTCACTGGTTTGCATCGTCGTGTTTGAGAGATCAAAGAAGTTCGCAGCAGCCATGCGTGTCACGCCTTCGACGAGACGTGCGACTTCTTCCGAATAGCGCAGCTCAATTTCCGGAGTGCCGAGTAAACTCTCGAAGTGAGGCCGGTAGAGCAGTGCCGCCAGCACAGCCTCATTGTCGATCTTGAGGCTGGCAACAAGCTCAGCCAGCGGAAACCCTCGTTCAAGGTATTTCTGGTTCTGTGGCAACCCTTCCAGATAACGACAGGCATCCATTAACTGACCGATGGACAACCAGAGGTGCTCGCGGCACATGGCTTCACACCAGGCGGCAGAATCGATGCCGCCCGAGGCAGTACGGGGCAGTGCGCGGGTAACTTGAACCATGGCGTTATTGTCTCCGCCGAGGCTTAAACATTGCCACCCACTTCGCGCGTAAACACGCCAAAGGTCTCCACATGTGTGGTGCGTGGAAACATGTCGAAGATACCGACATCGCGCAGCTGAAATCCCGCTTCCTTCAGGATGACCGCATCGGTAGCAAACGTCACGGGATTACAGGACACATAAACGACCTTGCGAACGGATGCGGATAACCAACCTCTCAGGTTCGGACCGGCGCCGGATCTGGGTGGGTCGAGTAATAATGCTTCAGCGACTTCGGCTTCTGGAAGAACAGCACCGGCCGGTCCATAGAGATCCACTGCCCTGAAGCTCGAGCGCTTCGATAGCCCGTTTAACGCGGCATTGTCCCGAGCACGATCCACAGCGGCCTCGCCCGCTTCTATCCCGGTGACCACGTGACCGGCGCGGGCCAACGCCAGCGAGAAGTTACCGAGCCCACAGAAGAGATCGAGCACCTCGCCACAATCTGCAACAGCCCGCACTGCGGCGCGAACCAGCTGCCGGTTGATGTGTGCGTTCACCTGCACGAAATCAAGAGGTCCGAATTGGAAGATCAAGCCAAAATCTGGGTTCGCATAGTCAAGCAGCGCATCAGGTCCGGCATAGTGCTCGACCGACTCGGGACCTCCTGGCTGAAGCCAGACACCGATCCCCGACCTCCGCGCAAACGCGTCAAGCGCGCTCAAATCGCCTGGAGCTAGAGGATCCAGATGTCGCAAAACAACTGCAGCACTGGAATCACCCGCCGCCACCTCGACCTGTGGAATCCGCGAGGCGATGCTCAATCCGCCAACCAGACGCCTAAGGGGATCGATGAGTTCATCAAACGGCGGATGAAGAACCGGACAAGCTGTCATATCAACAACACGACCGCTGAACGGTTCGCGAAAGCCTACATAAACCTGCTGACCAACCTGACGGACCCCGAGGCGGGCCTTGCGCCGATAACCGAAGAGTGGACTCGCTACAGCCGTCTGCCACCGCTGCGCTCGCAGACCCTGTTGTGCGAGCAACGTCTCTACTTCGCGTGTCTTTAGTGAGAGCTCGGCTTTGCTCAACAGATGCTGGAAGGTACACCCACCACAACGTCGAAAGACTGAGCAGGGTGCAGCAATTCGGTCTGGTGATGCGGATTGCACTGCAACCGCATCACCCAGCCACATGCCTCTGGAGCGCTTGCGGATTGCGCCGGTTGCCGTTTCACCAGGCAATGTGCCACGAAGTCGTACCTCCCGCTCTTCGTGCCACCCCCGACCCAATCCGTCAGGCGCGAGCTCAACAATCTCGATGGTGACATCCTCGGGTAAACGCCGTGCCTTGGTCATTTTGGCGACACCCTCAGCATGGCGCGACTGGTCAGAGGCCGTCCACCGAGATGAGGTTCCAATAGATCACGAAAGAGGTGCCGAGCTGCACGACGAACGCTACCGTTCGAATAATCGTTAGCATGAATGGCGAGCAACACTGCACCTGGATAAACGCCACTGGTATCTGCAACAAAGCCCTCGCCATCCTCGAGGCGGTAAGTTGCTTCGGGGATGAGTGCCACACCACCTAGATCGTCTTGAAAGTCCACACCGAATCCGAGTTCGTTCAGAAGTTCCCGTTCGAACCGCCTGAGCACCACCGACAACCGAGCATCTGCTTCGATGGCGTCCAGTACAGCGTGTACGGTGTGATAGAGGCGCGGGTGAGGGTCGTGTTCCTGCAGCAGACGGGACAACAACTCAAGCACGTAGAATCCGGCGGCCAGTGATTGGCCATGGAGTGCCCGGCTATGGGACATCTCAATCTGGGTCAGCGTGGCAAGGCCCTTCCCACCGACCCAGGAAATCCGCACCCGGTTGAAGGGCTGCAACTCCGCAAGTCGCAAAGCACCACGTCGCGAACCACGAGCGCCCTTGATGCCCTTACCAACAATCGCCACCAAGCCATGTGATGCGGTGAAAAATTGCGCGATGACGCTGGTTTCCCGATACGCCCGGACATGAATCACTAGGGCATCTTCTGCAAGCACCCGCATGGTCTCAAGTCCCGGAGTCGCCCAGCCCAAACCGCCGCAGGAGTCGATCATCGTTAGTCCAGCCTCGACGCACCTTGACCCAGAGGTGCAACATCACTCGACCATCCAGCATTTCTTCAATGTCCTTGCGGGCATCCTGACCAATGGACTTGAGCATCTGACCACGCTCACCGATAACGATAGCCTTCTGACCATCCTTCTCGACGAAGATCTCAGCGTGAATCTCGGTAATCCGGTCACCTGGCTTAAACGACTCCACGACAACCGCAATCTGATGCGGCAGCTCATCGCCGAGGCGCCTCATGAGTTTTTCGCGAATGATCTCTGCCGCCAGGAAACGTTGGCTCGCATCGGTAACCTGGTCTTCGGGGAAAACGTGTGAGTTCTCAGGCAGATAAACCCCGACCCGTTCACGAAGAATGTCGAGCCCTTCGTTGCGCAACGCCGACAAGGGGACGATTTCGCGAAAGACCTCGCGGTTACCGATCTCCTGCATGGCGGGTAACAACCGGGCTTTATCTTGCAGCAGATCAACCTTGTTCAGCACCGCGATAGCTGGTCGTCCGGAATCCCGGATGTGGCCGATGACGGCTTCATCTTCTTCAGTGAAACGACTGTGTTCGAAAATACCAACAATGAGATCTACATCCTGCAGGATCGAGGTCGCATGCCTAACCATGAGGCGATTCAGTTGTCGCGATCCAGGCGCGTGAATTCCAGGCGTATCAACGTAGATGGCTTGAGTATCTCCCCGCGTATCGACGCCGAGAAGATTTCGCCGCGTGGTCTGTGGCTTACGGGAGGTAATGCTCAGCTTCATGCCGAGCAAGTGGTTCAGGAGGGTCGACTTACCCACGTTCGGGCGACCAACGATGGCGACATAGCCGCATTTAGGCATCGGCTTTATTCCCAACGATAGATTCTGTTTCGACCGTGATTTGCAGCTGGCGCAGGACCTGTACGGCTGCGTCCTGTTCCGCCGCACGTCGAGATCGCCCCTGACCGATGCCTACCCGCCCGTCGGTGGTCGTACACTGAACTTCATAAACACGCGCGTGTTCGAGTCCGTGGGTTGCCACAATCGAATACGCGGGAAGCGGGCGCCCCTCGGCTTGAAGTGCTTCCTGCAGGGTCGTCTTGGCGTCCTTTAATGACTGGGCGTCCAGCGATTGAAGCTCCCCTTCAAAGAGGTGTTGTACAACCTTCTCCGCTGCAGGTGACCCACCGTCAAGAAAAACCGCGCCGATCACTGCTTCAAGCCCATCCGCAAGCACAGAGCTGCGTCGTTGCACACCACTACTGGCCACTGCAGTGCTGAAGCGAAGCGCATCGCCTAACTCAATACGCTGCGCCACCCGTGCGAGAGATTCACGTTTGACGAGCTGTGCGCGCATCAAGGTGAGATCGGCTTCCGGTGCGCGAGGATAGAATCTAAACAACAGGCTGCTCACCACAAACCCCAGTACGCTGTCCCCCAAAAACTCGAGTCGTTCGTTGTGTGCGCTGCCAACGCTGCGATGCGACAGCGCCTGACCAAGCAATGCCGGGTCAACGAATGAATAACCGATTTGACGCTGAATCCTGAGGAGCTCTCGATTGTTCATCGGGGACATCGTGGCAGTCAGGCAGCGCGTCTGCTGTGCAGCCGCCTTTGTCTTGAAAGATCGGAATCAGAAGGCGCGCGTTTCACTGAAATCCAGGACGACATAGGCATTGGCTGCGAGGTGTTCGCGGATCTCATAGGCAACTGTGACCGTCACCGCTCCTCGCTCCCGCTTGTAGTGAACGAGCTTTTCCGGATCCAGGTCATAAATGGCATTGACCTTGAATCGCTTGCGAAGGGTTTGGAGCAACAGTGGACGCCCCGATTTTGCTTCTTCTGCTGTCAGCTCCTGTAAAAGGGTCTTGATGGTGTCGTGGGTCATGTAATGTGGACCGATCTTCAGGCCGAGCGTGATCGCCAACACGATCAACACCAACACGAAGATCATGCCGAGAGTCGACATCCCGCGATGTTTGCCGCTCATTGTTGTTCCTCCTGGAGCCAGCGGTTGCGTGCCAACGTCGGCCAGTGCAATCCGGGGTCCTTATGCAGCCATATAGCGACTGCTTTGCCGACGATCTGATCTTCGGCGGCAAAACCCCAAGCGCGACTGTCTTCGCTCATGTCGCGATTGTCGCCCATCATGAAGTAGCTCCCGTCGGGTACAACCCACTCTGCAGGCGCCTCAACTCGACCTAAACGGTGCGTAAAGTGCTTCCCGCCACCGATCTCCTCAGTATATTCCCGAGCTGAGTAGACCATGCCCGTCGGAACGTGCGTACGTGTGATTTCCCCCACGAATTCATAAGGCAGTCGTTCAGCATTGATGTAAAGCGTCTTGTTTACATAACGGATGCGGTCCCCAGGGAGACCGATCACGCGCTTGATGAAATACCGGGGATCGTGGGGCGGCACGAACACCATGACGTCGCCCCGCTCAGGTTCGCCAATCTCGACGATTTTGGTCCCAAGTACAGGTAACCGCAGACCGTAGGCGTATTTGTTAACCAGGATGAAGTCACCGACATCGAGCGTCGGCACCATGGATTCGGACGGGATCTGATAGGGCTCACCAAGAAAGCTGCGCAGGACCAGGACAAACAACAACACGGGAAAAAATGATCGGGCATATTCGACCAGAATCGGTTTATGGTCTTCGGTGTCATCACCAACATCCGGAGAAGAGACACGGGCAGCCACACGTTTGGGCTTCAGTAACACCGCATCAAAAAGCCAGATGCCACCGCTGATGAGGACGGCCCAGGTGAGTACAAATGGAAGATCAATGTCCATAGGTCGCGCCTCGAATCAGCGTTCTACCTTGAGAGCCGCAAGAAACGCATCCTGTGGAATTTCCACACGACCCACTTGTTTCATGCGCTTTTTGCCTTCTTTCTGCT
>SYFY01000039.1 GCA_005799745.1 Gammaproteobacteria bacterium | reverse complement strand
GCATCACCGTCATCGGCGGCGCGGAGCTTGAGGCTAACCACGTCAGAGCCCGCACCGGGTTCACTCATCGCCAGCGCACCGAGCAACTGACCACTCACCAAGCCGGGGAGGTAAGCCTGCTTCTGCGCGTCGGTACCGAAGCGGCGAATCTGGTTCATACAGAGATTGGAATGCGCACCATACGAAAGGCCGACCGATGCGGAAGCGCGACTGATTTCTTCCATCACGACACAGTGGGCGAGATAACCGAGGTCCACGCCACCATAGGCTTCAGGCACGGTCATGCCGATGAGGCCGAGGTCGCCGAGCTTCGGCCAAAGATCGCGCGGAAAGGCATTGGTACGGTCAATCTCAGCGGCGCGTGGTGCGATTTCCTTCTGCGCAAACTGTTCCGCCGTCGAACGCAACATGTCGACGGTCTCGCCGAGACCAAAATCAAAATCCATCATCGTCCGGAACCTTAAGGTCAACGAGCAAACGAGGCGCGCATCATCTATCAGTCAACGTCCTTCAGCCAAGTTCACGAATGATGTCGTGACCATCCCAGCCCAACGACGCGTTCCGCACCATGTCATAGAAGCCACGCAGGCCTTCGCTGCCTTCGTAAACCTCGATCATGTGGCCGAGCGTCCTGGTGGCGTCGATGAAGGCGAACTCGGTACCGGTCATCGTTCGAGCGATGGTCGCGATTTCGAACCCACAGGCGTTGTAGTGCGCATAAGCCTCGTGCAGTGAATCGACGATCGTCGCCATGTGATGAAGGCCCGATTCGCCCGACGCATACATATCGCGAAAGGGAGATGGACCTTCCACGTCTTGCTGAACGAGCTCCATCATCACACTGCCCCACTGGCCGTAGGCGGAGGAGTGCACGAACTTGCACTCCTGACCACGGTGCAGCCCGTAAGAGAGCTGGATGCGATTCAGGATGAAGAACGGTCCTGCGCCGAAACAACGGTGGGCATCGAGGGCGGCGATGCGGATATCGGGCACGAAGTAGGCGGTTTGGGCCAGTGGTAGGAACATCTCGCGTCCTCTGATCAGTTCGGCGAATCATTTTTACGCTACATTACGGCGAAACTCACCGGGGAGACGGAATCCATGTCCTTGAAGGGAAAGACTGCGATTGTCAGCGCCGCTGGTCGCGGAATCGGCAAAGGCATCGCCATTGCACTCGCCAAGGCGGGTGCGGATGTGGTCGTGAACTCCTATGGCGCGGATACAACCGCCGCCACTGTTGCCGCTGTTCAAGCGGAAGGTGCGAAAGCGCTGGCGTTTCCCGGTGATATCACCAAGCCCGACGTGATGCTCGCGTGTGTGGATGCTGCGATAAAGACCTTTGGCCACGTCGAAATCCTCGTCAACAACGTCGGTGCGGGACCCAAGGAAGGCAAAGCGCCGGAGCCCGGACCTCTCGGTATGGCATCGATGTTGTGGGACGCGCTTTACGGCCAGAACCTCAAACCCGCAGTGCTCATGAGCGAAGCGGTGATCCCCCACTTCAAAGCCCAGAAGAGCGGCAAGATCGTCAACATCAGCTCCATCGCGGGGCGCGCATCACTCTCCGACAAGATGCTCGAGATGTTTGTGCATCCTTCGTACGGCGCGATGAAGGCTGCACTCGTGAACTACACCCAGACCATGGCGGAGATGCTGGGGCCGTTCAACATCAACGTGAACGCTGTTGCTCCGGGCATCGTGTGGACCGATGCGTGGCTCGGCAATGCAAGCCGCGCGGTGAAGAACATTCCGGAATTTCAGGGCATGGATGCACGGATCTGGTTCGAAGGCATCGCGCGCGGCGACTACCCCCACATCTTCGATCGAACACCGCTAAGGCGAGAGCAGACCGTGGAAGATATCGGCAACGCCGTGGTCTTCCTTGTCAGCGACAACGCCATGAACATCACCGGGCAGACGTTGATGGTGGATGGCGGGATGGTGAAGATCTGATCTTCACCGCCTGTTCGCTTACGAAACACCCAACCCCGTGCGCAGCGACGCCAGCGAATCCCTCACAAACTGCTTCGACACGGTGGCATTCGCGACCATCATGAAACCATGTGGCGCTCCGGGATAAATGTGTAACTCCGTCGGCACACCGGCACGGATCAAGCGGCGCGAGTACTCGAGGTTTTCTTCGAGAAAGAGGTCGAGTGCACCACAGGCAATAAATGTTGGGGGCAACTCAGCGAGTTGCTCCGCACGTGCCGGCGCCGCATATGGCGACACATTGGCGATGCCTGGCTCATGACCGAGTAATGCCGCCCAACCAAACCGGTTCGACTCACGCGTCCATACAAACTCTCCGAGCAACGGCGACGGGTCAGCTGCGGTGACGGTACGGTCGTCAAGCATCGGAAAGATCAGATGTTGAAATCGCACAGACAACTTGCCGCGATCACGTGCGAGCAGAACCGTCGCAGCCGCAAGCCCACCACCCGCGCTCTCACCCGTGACAGCAATACGTGCAGGATCAACACCCAGTTCATCCGCATGGGAATGCAGCCACGTAAGCCCAGCATAACAATCTTCAACCGGTCCCGGATGGGCGGTTTCCGGGGAGAGGCGATAGTCGACGGAAACGGACACGGCACCAAACTCCATGGCATAACTCACATCACTCGCGATCGTCATCTCTGCGGTGCCGATGATGTATCCCCCACCATGGATGTGCAGGATGCCGGGGCGCCCGCGACCCGCTGCTTTCGGTTGTGTGATGAGCACACGAATCGACGGCGCGCCTTCCGGACCGGGAATCTGTCGTTCAGTCACCGACACCGAATCGGGTATCTCAACCGCCTGACGCGCTGACTGCATGGCAGTACGCACCATGGGCAACATCTCCCGGGTGAATTGAAAACCGGGCATTTGTTGAAACATGGGCAAGAGTTCCGGATCGACGAGGTGTTTTGAGCTCATTGAAGATGGGTACGCATGGTCTTTGGTTGGGAACAGCATAAACGGGAATCAGCGTTTCAGGACGATCTGCACTTCCGTTTCGATCTGCTCTTTGAATACGCCCGAAGGACTTGCGAGTAACAAGGCGGCGCGTGCCTCTCGTTCAAAGGCATCGCGATCATCACCAAACTTCGACGGCGGGCTATAGGACATCGAATAAACATGGCCAACAACTGAGTCGATATCGCGCTCGAACTCTGCCATGAAGAAGTGAGATCCCATCAGCGTGAACGCTTCGGATCGGTTGAGTGCCGGTTCGTTCGCGGGCTCAGGATCAGATCTCGGCAAACCCTCTCCGCGCGGGCCGAGGTATCACTCCAAAATCGGATTGAGCAGCGCTTCAGTCGTTTCCGTACGAACCTTGAGACTCGGCCCGATCAGGGCTATTCCACCACCCTCGCGAATCATCGGCGCCAGTTGTTTCAACACAAGATCACGACGCATCCAGTGAAAAGATTGGCCCATCACCACCCCGTCCACCTGCCCCAGTGTGTCGGTGACTTCTTCGGCGGGCATACAAGCCCAGGTGATGTTCGTAAGGCCATCAGCGTCCGCGCGTCGACAGCCTTCGTCGAGCATCAACCGGTTGCGATCAATCGCGAGAACGCTGGCGAGTCTTCGGGCAAACGGAATCGCCAATGTGCCAATACCGCATCCGAGATCGAGGATGCGAGAACGTTCACTCAGACCAAGCGCTTCACAAACAGAGTCGTAGGTTTGTGCCGCATAAGGTGCACGCAGATGGTAATAAGACCAGGCTTCGTCGAACGGAAGGGAGTGAACCATCGGAAGCATCTTCGCGGCTGGGAAGCCGCTCCAACAATACGGAGCGAGCTTTCTAGGTTGATCGGGTTTTCAACCCACGGCGATGATGTTCGGGTCTCTGACTTTCGGAATACCGTCTTCGCTGTTGCGCACGGTCTCCGCCACATGCCGGAACGGCTCTTTCAACATGGTTTTGATTTGCTCACTGGCACCGACACGCTCAAGCGCGAGATCCATACACTTCAGCCACATATCACGCTCGTTGGGGCCGATGGCGAAGGGCTTGTGGGGATCGGTCAGACAAACCGTGCCCTTGACCGCGAGATACACCGGCGGCCCGCCCATCCACTGCGTGAGGTAAGCAGCGAGCATGCGCTTCACGTTGCCCAGATCCTGCGCATGCATGGCACGTATGTGGGCCGCTTCCGGCAACGAATTCATGACGTCATAAAACTCACTCGCGAGTTTGCGAATGCCCTGGTCACCGAGGAGTTCGTACGGTGTGATAAATTCGTCGGTCGTTTGTTCCGTCATGTTGATCGCCTGCTGTTGAAGACTGCGAGGTCGCCACACACAACGCATGTCGACCTGTTGACTACGTCTGCTTCAGGACAATGTCAGGGTCTCGCGATCCAATGATCAAGCAGCATATGAAAGTGCCGCAGCTTGGTTTCGCCGTAGTTGGCGAAGATCACCTCACCCTTCTTCATCGACTTCATCGCCTTCAGCCCCTTCTGGACCTCGGGCATGTTGACCACGTCCTGATTGAAGACCTTGGCAAGCATACCCAATTCCGGTGCGTCCACCCAATCATCGTCCGTACCGAGGTGATGTATTGGCGCGGCGGGTGCCCGCGGCTGTCCGGCGGGGGTCGGCTGCAGGTACATGCATTCCATGATGCACTCTTCCGGATTGTCACCGCGGGGGCGGACGCGATACACGATGCGATGGAAAACTCCCCAGAGATGAAAGTTCGGGAACACGGTTAGGTACATCGAATAGAGCAGTTCTGCGTCGCTGACCTTCCGTCCATGACGTCACCCAGGCTCTTGCGATGCATCTCTCGGGTGGGCTGTGCCATGGTGGCGGTTCTTGCCTTGTGGAATGTCATAGCGCGACGCCAGCAGCCTGCGCTTCGTAGGTGTGACCGGTGAGCGTATGTCGCAGTTTCGTGTAGACGCGCCCGTCTTTGAGCGGCGGGAACTGATTGGGTGTCACATGCGGGCTTGGCCTGAAATTCGGTGACATCGCCCTTCAATAGTTGCCGAACACGTGGCACTTCGTATTCGCATCCCCAGTCGTTTCAAGAATGGTCGGATGGGTGGCGATGACGTGGTAGGCCTCACTGAGCGCCTCCTGCGCGATCAGGTTCGATGAAACCTCGCCAACTTGTCCGGGTTGCGAACGGCATAAAGTCCGTCAATCTGCTCGCCGCGTACATCAAACCCAAGTGCCATCATCGGCCCGCTTTCCTGGTCGAAAACAAGAATGCTCACACCTTCGTTCATCCAGCCAATTTCAACCCTCACCGCATCGAACTTGAGGTCGCGGGTAACTCCAAGGAAGAACTTCGCAATCTTCTGCGCACCGTTGATCGGCCGAAGTGCCGCCAACGCCTTGCCACCGCCATCGCTGACAAGAACTGCCTCCGACCGGAAGAGCGAGGCCAACTCGACCGCGTCATGCATCAGCAGCGCTTTCAAGAACTGCTCCGCGAGTTTTTTCTGTTGTTCCTGAGACGCGCGAAAACGCGGGCGCTCTTCTGCAATCCGTTTGCGGGCGCGGTTTACCATTTGACGTACCGCGTCTTCCCGCTTGTCGATGACCGTCGCGATCTCTGGATATTCAATCTCAAACACATCGTGCATCAGGAACGCCGCACGCTCATCCTGTGCGAGTCGTTCGAGCAAGAGTAGAAACGCCATAGAAAGGTCGTCAGCGAGTTCAAGTTCCGCTTCGACTTCCGGCAACTCCGCGGGTGGATCATCGACCCAGGGTTCCGGAAGCCATGGACCTACATACGTTTCCTGCCGGATTTTTCGTGCACGCAGCGCCTCCAGACATAGCCGCGAAACGGTCGTGGTCAACCAGGCCGCCGGGGAGTCCAGCGTTTTCACGTCGATAGTGGAAAGTCGCAACCACGCATCCTGCACACAGTCTTCCGCTTCCGCGCGACTGCCAAGCATGCGGTAACCAATCGCAATCAGGCGCGAGCGGTTCTGTTCGAAAATGTCCTGCGCGGTCTTGTTCACGCGGCTTTGATCACGGGGATCATTTCGCCCCGCACCTCCAGACGTTCACAGACGTGGGCATATCCGAGTACACGTTTGATCGTCGGGTAGGTTCGCGTCTGCGAGATGGACAACGCGAGCGTCACCAGTCCTTTTTCTCCGAAAGCCTGACGCAACGTTTCACGTTCCGCATCACACGGCGCATGAGCGAGTACCGCGTCGGTAAAGAGGATGGTGGTGTTGATGATCGGTGGCAATTCTGCGTAAGCGCGCGCAATCACCTTGCGGATGAAAGCCGGATCAACCCCGTCTTGAAGCGCCATGTTCACCACGAGCTGTGCACACGGGCCACAATCTTCGTGTTGAATCGTCACCAATCGCGCAGCGGTCCTCGCCTCCTTCGAAATGCCTTCCTGATGTTGGCTCAACAATTGCGCCATCATGAACTTCAGCATCGCGGGGATCGACGCGTCGAGCATCTGATGCATGTAGGTCGCGTCATAGTTCAACGGACGCACCCAGTTATCGATCACACGGTGAAGTATCGCCCTAATCATGAAGTACCTCCGGACGTGAGCGCATCATCCAAACCAGAATCAGGATCGGTGGAAGCTAAATTCCCACGCGATCAAACCAGCCTTCGTGAGCAGCCGAATCGTGACCGTGGCCCCACTCGAGCAGGTGCAAAACCGCATGCATACCGAGAAACACTAAAGCGGGAATCGCTGCCGGCACTCGCCACGCCGACTTCCAGATGCCAAGGCCAAGTCCACCAGCGCTGGCGAGATAGGCGACGCCGATGTCCCGAACGAAGTGAACGTTGAGCGGCCCGGTATGCGGCACCGATGGCAACGACTGGTACCAGGCTTCGGGCATGAAGAGCATGTACAAACCGTTGCCGGCGAGCATGACCACAACCGTCCCCATGAGAACGTTCCACACGATGAATCGATCTCCTTCAGTCATTTGCCCACTTGACGGACAGCCAAGGCTTTTTGTGACGGAACAGACTCGAAAAACGCGAGATTCCGCGCCCGCCCCGAACCCTATCATTCGGTCGCCGGATTGCGTACCTTCAGTCTTCAGTCCGCAGTTATCTATCGGAGGAGTAGGCGTGTCACAGACCGGAAAAGCGAACGCCGGAAATGCACACCCGGCCATCGAGACTCTGGGTGCCCTGAAGTCGCAAGGTTTTCAGCCACTTCCGGTCAAGGTGGAGATGCGCAACAACCTCATCCGCAAACTCAAGGCCGGCGACCGACTCTTCCCTGGCGTGAAGGGTTATGACGACACCGTCATCCCACAGCTGATCAACGCCATCCTCGGCAAACAGGACATCATCCTGCTCGGCGAACGCGGCCAGGCCAAATCCCGCATCGTGCGCAGCCTCACTTCGTTGCTCGATGAATGGACACCGATCATTGCCGGCACCGAAATCCCTGAGGACCCCTTCCGCCCGATCACACGTCTCGGTCGTAACCTTATCGCCGAACACGGAGATGCAACACCCATCGGGTGGCTGCATCGTGATGAACGGTATGGCGAAAAACTGGCGACACCGGACATCACCATCGCCGACCTGATCGGTGAAGTCGATCCGATCAAGATTGCCGAAGGTCGTTATCTCGCGGACGAACTGACGCTGCACTTCGGTCTCGTGCCGCGTCTCAATCGCGGCATTTTCGCGATCAATGAATTGCCTGACCTGGCGGAGCGTATCCAGGTCGGGCTTCTCAATCTTCTGGAAGAACGCGACATCCAGATTCGGGGTCACAAGATTCGTCTGCCCCTCGATGTGTTCGTTGTCGCCACGGCAAACCCCGAGGACTACACCAATCGCGGTCGCATCATCACACCACTGAAGGACCGTTACGGCGCGCAGATTCGCACCCACTATCCTGAAGCCATCGATGACGAAATCGAGATCATGCTGCAGGAATCAGAATCACTCGATCTCGGTGACTATCCGATCAACGTGCCGGTTTTCATGAAAGAGATCATTGCCGAGATCAGCCATGCGGCACGGCGGTCCCCGGACATCAACCAACGCTCCGGCGTGAGTGTGCGGGCGTCCATCGCCAATTACGAAGCGCTGCTCGCCAACGCCATGCGCCGCGCGTTGACACTGGGTGAAACCGAAGTGACGCCACGGGTCTCTGACTTGCCGTTCATTTCACCGTCCTTCCAGGGCAAGGTGGAATTCGAAGCCATGGAAGATGGCCAGGAAGACAAGATCACCGACAAACTGTTCCGAACGGCAGTGAAGTCTGTGTTCGACCGGTATTACGACGTGAACGATCTCGGCTCCATCGCCAACGCTTTCGCAGAGGGGCTTTCCGTCGAAACCGGCGAGAACCTGACGGCTCAAAGCTATGCAGACATTGTGGATCGTATTCCGAGCTTTGGTGCGGTCCTGCAAAACGAGACCACCGGCGTGAAGGCGTGCATCGTCGAGTTCGTGCTGGAAGGGCTGCATCTGCACAAGCTGCTCAACAAGTACACCGTCTCCGGGAAGAGCACCTACACCGCTTAAGCGAGTCCCTATCGGAGGTCGTCATCATGAAGTTGCCACGAAGACACCGCTTCTCCCAGTGGGATGGTTCGCAGCGCACACCGCTTGATCCGGATGAAGTCATGGGCGCCCTCGCCAACGATCTGATGGAGTACGGCGATCTACGCTGGGCTATGCGCAACCTCGCCTCTCGTGGCATGAAGATTCCGCAAGGTGGATACCTCAAGGGCTTGCGCGAAATGATGAAGGAGCTCCGGGATCGCAAACGTGCGGCGCTCCAGCGTTATGACCTCTCTTCCATCTTCGAGGGCTTTCGCGAGCGACTCGAAGAAACCCTGAAGATGGAGCGTGAGCGTATTCAGGAATGGCTCGACAAGCCCGACAGCGAGGATTCGCTCTTCTCCGACAACGTGCTCAAGCAAGTGGCGAAGCGCAACAGCGAAACTCTCGATGCGCTTCCCAAAGACCTTGCCTCACAAATCAACCAGCTTGAAAAGTACGAGTTCCTGAATCCCGACGCTCAACGCAAGTTCCTTGAACTCTTGAATGAACTGCGTAAATCCATGGCCTCAACGTTCTTCCAGGACATCGAGAACATGGTGAAGAACATGTCCGATGGCGACATGAAGCGCATGAAGGACATGCTCAAGAACCTCAATAAGATGATCGACCGCAAGGCCAACGGTCAGGATCCGGGGTTCGAAGACTTCATGCAGAAGTTCGGCGACATGTTCGGTGACAATCCGCCGAAGAACCTCGATGACCTCTTGCAACAGATGCGTGAGCAGATGGCCGCCGCGCAGTCGCTAATGAACTCCATGTCCGCACAACAACGTGCGCAGTTGCAGGCGATGATGGCCGGTCGATTTGGTGATCCGGCGCTCAACGAGCAACTGCAGCGATTGGCCGAAGCGCTCGGTGACCCGGGTGGTAGCCAATACCGATTCGGTGGTGATGAATCTCTCGACATGGACGCCGCCATGCAGCTCATGCGTGAGCTCTCCAACATGGATGAGATGATTGATCAGCTTACCGATGCTGAACGATCCGGCAGCCTCGACAATCTCGATGATGATCTGTTGAAAAAGCTGCTTGGAGATGAAGCCGGCGAAGACCTTGAGCAACTCAAACAGCTGCTCAAGGCACTGGAAGAAGCCGGTTACATTCGTCCAACCGATGACAATCGGTTTGAGCTGACACCCCGCGGCTCACGTGTCATCGGTCAAAAAGCGCTTGGCGAAATCTATGCACGGCTCAAGAAACAAAATCTCGGCAACCACGCGGTACCAGAAGAAGGCCGTTTTGGTGAACGACTGGAAGAGACCAAGCCCTACGAGTTCGGAGATCCCTTCCACTTGCACATGCCACGCACGATCCGAAATGCGATCAATCGCAATGGTCCGAGCTTGCCCATTCAACTTGAACACGGTGACTTCGAGATATATCGCAGCGAACTGGTGAGCTCAACCGCGACGGCGATGTTGGTGGACTTGTCATGGTCCATGGCGCTGCGTGGTTCGTTCCAGGCGGCGAAGAAGGTGGCGCTGGCATTGCACAACCTGATCACCAGCCAATATCCGAAAGACAGTTTCTACATCATTGGCTTTGCGGCCTACGCGAAGGAACTCAAAGCCCACGACCTGCCCTATCTGCAGTGGGATGAGTACGTGCTCGGCACTAACATGCAACACGCACTGATGCTCGCCGAGAAGCTGTTGTCGAAACACCAGACGGGCAGCAAGCAGATCATCATGATTTCTGACGGTGAGCCGACGGCGCACCTTGAAAACGGTGAAGCGCAATTCGCCTATCCACCGACACCACGTACTATTCGTGCGACCTTCAAGGCAGTGAAGCACTGCACGACGCGGGGCATCGCCATCAACACCTTCATGCTCGAACAGAGTTATTACCTGAAGGCGTTTATGGATGAGATCGCACGCATCAATGGTGGGCGAGTGTTTTACACAAACCCTGAAGACCTCGGCGAGTACATCCTCGTCGACTATGTGGAACACAAACGTAAACGTCTGGCGAGGAGAGGCTGACCGATGGCGGGAAAGTACTTTGAAGAATTGACCATGGGTATGGAGTTCACCCACCAGCCTTCGCGAACGGTGACTGAGACTGACAACCTGTTGTTCTCTGCGCTCACGATGAATCCGCAACCGCTGCATCTCGACGCGGAATTCGCCAGCAAAACTCAACACGGACAGATCCTCGTCAACTCGATCTTCACGCTGGGTTTTGTCGTTGGGGTGTCCGTGGGCGATACCACGCTCGGCACAACCCTCGGCAATCTCGGCTTCGACAAGACCACGTTTCCGAATCCGGTATTCATTGGCGACACCCTCACGGCACGCACTAAAGTGGTCGAAAAACGTGAGAGCAAGTCCAAGCCTGACCGTGGGGTGGTGATCTTTGAACACACCTGCACCAATCAGCGTGGCGAAGTGGTGTGTGTCTGTTTGCGTGGCGGCATGATGCTGCGCAAGCCCGCATGACAAGAGCACGCACTGCGGGCGCTGATCGGTTGCGCCGTTCCCTGCACTTCGTTCCCGGTGCGAACGAAAAGATGTTGCAGAAGTCTCTTGAGATCGCTGCTGATGGTCTGGTGCTGGATCTCGAAGATGCAGTGACACCGGATCGCAAAGACAGCGCCCGCGAAGTGGTTGGTGGCTGGCTGAAGGATGTGAACTTCGGTCGTCAGGAGCGCACGGTACGGATCAATCCGTTGCATACCCCCTGGGGTCACGACGATGTGCGCGTCACTATGCGTCACCCACCGGATGCGTATCTGGTCCCCAAGGTTTCAACACTCGCGGAACTCAATGAACTCGATGCGCTGGTCTCGAGGTTTGAAAAAGAGTACGGGCACGAACCGGGGAAGGTTGGACTCATCCTCGTAAGCACCGAAACGCCGCGAGGCGCGCTGAATTTGCCGCAGTTTCCCGAATGCCCCCGAGTGATCTCGTTATCCTGGGGTGC
This sequence comes from Gammaproteobacteria bacterium, assembly GCA_005799745.1. Lineage (GTDB taxonomy): Bacteria > Pseudomonadota > Gammaproteobacteria > Pseudomonadales > Azotimanducaceae > SYFY01. The sequence goes on along the minus strand of SYFY01000039.1, from coordinate 9,427 downwards.
TGAAGACCTATCCGCAGCCATCGGCGCATCACGTAACCGTGCCCCCGATGGCAGTTATCTCGAAGTTTTCCGCTACTGCCGCACCATGACGCTCCTCTCCGCAACCGCCGGTGGTGTGCAGCCGCTGGACACGGTCTTCGTGGACATCAAGGATCATGCGGCTCTCAGGCAGGAAAGCCTCGAATCGGCCTGGATGGGATTTACCGGCAAAATCACCATCCACCCTGGCCAGATCGAGATTATCAACGAAGCGTTCACCCCTGCACCGGATGTGGTCGCCACAGCACAACGACTGGTCGATGCCTTTACCATCGAAGAAAAACAGGGGCGGATGGCCTTCAGTTTTGAAGGTCAGATGGTTGATGTGCCACACCTCGTCCGCGCACAGCGTGTACTCACCCGCCATGCCGCCATCATTGCGGTACGTAACAAATAACCCGGAAAGAAAATCCGATGGAACTGACACTCTCGACCGAGAAAATCCGCGGCGTGATCGACGGCCGTATTGGTTGGCTGATCTTCAACAACCCACCACGCCACAACGCCCTCTCACTCGAAATGTGGCGCGGCATGGCGGAAGTCCTGCGGGCTTTTGCAGCAAGCCCGGACGTGCGAGTCGCAGTCATGCGCGGCGCTGGTGGTAAGGCCTTCGTATCTGGGGCGGACATCTCCGAGTTCGATCAACATCGATCGAACGCTGAACAACGAGCGAGTTATGGGGAGGTCGCTGCGGATGCCAATCGTGAGCTCGCCCGTTTTCAAAAACCGCTCTTGGCGTTGATTGAGGGTTACTGTATCGGTGGAGGTCTCGCCACGGCACTGGCGGCAGACATCCGCATCGCCACGCCCGATTCCCGTTTCGGTATCCCCGCTGCGAAACTCGGACTTGGGTATGAGTTTGAAGGTTTGGCCAAACTGGCTCGGGTAGTCGGCCCCGCACGCGCCCGCGACATCATGTTCAGTGCACGTTTCATAGAAGCACCGGAAGCTTCAGGCATGGGATTGATCAACTTCATTCATAGTCGGGAGATCATCGAAAACGAAGTGATCACGTATGCCAATCGAATCGCTGCGAACGCGCCTCTAACAGTGGCCGCAGCGAAGGCTGCCGTGAATGCCTTCGAACGTGATGCACGTGAAGAAGAAGTGGCGCGTGTACGGGGGATGGTCGATGCCTGTTTCAACAGCGAAGACTATAAAGAAGGACGACGCGCGTTCAGGGAGAAGAGAACCCCGGACTTTCACGGCCGTTAAGGCTCGGACTATTCACTGAGCGAGGCTCAGGAAACATCAATCCTGCTTCGACCGTGCACCCCGAAGAGGCGCGCCATCCTGTGCGGGTCGCCAACTTCGGCAACCCGGTGGCCAGGTGGAACCTGACACAAAACTCTACAGCAAGACCGTTAGACAGGGATCATCGCCCCGATACGATCTGACTCGGACCGTTTGAACGCTGGCGTATCGATTCCAGAATGAACGCGCGGATAATTCGTGGGGAGTGCGAGGACGCATCCCTTCGGAGGCGCGCAATGAGGATATCGGCTTCGATTTCAGCTTCGAATTGGGTGCTGTAAGGACCTACGTCGATGCCCTCTCGGGTACGGAAGTACCAATTGCCACCGCGCTCAAACACTCGATCGCGCCGCATGAACTGTCGAGCCAACTCGCCGAGTCGGAATCGCTCTCGTTTACCGACCGAAACTGCCAAACGCTCCATGTACACCACTGCCAACTGCTTCAAACTGCCATGGAGTTTGTGACTCGTGCACGGATTTGTCTGTTCCGGGGATGCAACCATATGTAAACAGCTGTTCATCCCGGGCTGGATGCCCCGGGGTTGGCGCGTATGGTTGCCAGCCCAGTTTTCAAGATGAGGCTTTGACCTTTGTGGGTGTCGCTACAAACTCGATCTTCACGGCGGTATCAGTTTGAACGCGGACGTTCACCTTTGTGGCAGCTCCGCCACCCATCAAGGACGTGCAGCTCAAATGGAAATCTCTCGTCGATGTAATCCCGGAGATCGCACGACTGCCATTCGTACCCACACTGCCGCTCCATGCTCCAGACGCGATGCAGGTCGCCGCGTTAGTGCTTTGCCATTTCAAAGTGATCGCTTCGCCGGAATTAATGAGCGTTCGGTCCGATACCAGGCTCACGGTCACAACAGCTGGCGCTGTCGTCTGTTGTTGAGGTGTCGGCGCCACACTGGTTGTTCCAGCGCTCGGCGGATTTGAGCTCGGTGCGACGGCGCTCGGAGTGGTGGTGCCCGGCGTGGTCGGCGTCGCTGAACTCCCACCTGTCGCGGCACTGGTATTGCTCGACGAGGTCGGTGTTGTGTTGGCTGGCGCCGTTTGTGTGTTCCCGGACGAAGCCGTTGGGACACCTCCAGCGACGGCTGCAGGCGCACTCGGACCACCACTACCGCCATCACCACAACCCACTACCAACAGGGACGCGAGCAGAAGCACTACGCCCTGGTGGGATACAAGGGTTGCGGGGAACAAAAACCGTGACGGTGAAAGTCGCGCTATAAAAGCAATAATACTGCTCATCAATCGAAAAACGTCTATTCTTGCTCTTTAGGTTCTGCGCCTTGCCTCACCTTCGGTGAAGACGAAGAAACGCTTACTTACAACTCTAGAACAATTACGGGGACCGGCAATTTACCTGCGGGATCAACGCTCGTAAAGAAATGAGCTGTTTCTATTGGTTTCAAGCGCCGAATATTTGACAGGATTGGCATCTCTGCCCGTCAACTCCGAAGGAGATCAGCCACTGCGTTGCGGGATGCAGAATTTCCCGAGGCTGTTAGCATGCCCGCCATGTCGAATTCAGCCACCGCTCTCGCTCAACCACCGCGCAAGGTCACGGCCTGCGTCATCATCATTGGTAATGAAATCCTTTCGGGACGCACCCAGGACACCAACCTCAATTTTCTGGCGCGAACGCTCGGTGCCTGGGGTATCCAGATTCGCGAAGCGCGCGTGATTCCAGATGTGCCCGAAGTCATCGTCGAAACGCTGAACACCTTAGGACCGCTTTATGACTACATCTTTACGACCGGCGGTATTGGCCCCACTCACGACGACATCACCGCGGAATGTGTAGCCCGAGCATTTGGTGTTCCGCTAGTCGAGAGCGAGGAGATCGCGGTGCGTATCCGGCAGAGACCGGCCCCTCCTGAGATCATGGCATCACGGCTGCGCATGGCACGGATCCCCGCAGGCGCCACGCTCATCGACAATCTGACCGGAGGCCCGCAGGGCTTTCGCATCGGCAACGTTCACGTGATGGCGGGCATTCCCTCAGTCATGCAAGCCATGGTGACGACGCTCGGTGACACACTTGAACATGGGGCCATCGTTCGTTCCTGTTCGGTGATGGCGTATTTGGGTGAAAGCCAGATCGCCACCGCCTTCGCGGCTGTACAGGATCGTTACCCTGACTTTGATCTTGGTAGTTATCCGTTCTTCCGCGACGACCGCTATGGAACGAATCTCGTTATCCGCGGCACAGACGAAGGGCGCATGCAAAACGCACTCGATGAAGTGAAAGCGCTCATCACAGCTGCGGGCGGCACACCCGAGAATGTCGTCTTCGAGTGATCGAAGTAACAACGTTGACCGTTTCTTAGTCATCTCGATTTCACCATTCCTCATCTGCAACTCAGGAGATCCCATGAACCTCGCAGGTAAGAAAGCACTCATCCTCGGTGGCACATCCGGCATTGGGCTCGCCTCAGCGGTCCAGCTCAAAGCACTCGGTGTGGATGTCATCGCCATAGGTCGATCGGAAGCGAACCTAAAAACTGCCGCGGACGCGGGCCTCAAAACCCGCCAAGCCGATGTACTCGACCGGGCGGGACTCGCGGCGCTGTTCCAGTCCCTTGCACCCTTCGATATCTTGATCTGCGCCGCCACCGGTGGTCCTCGAGCCAATGGGCCGTTCCTGAAGATGGACCTCGACGCTTACCAGGCGTCCTTCCAGAAGCTGTGGGGATACACCAACGCGGTGCACCTTGGTGCGCCGCACCTCACCGCAGACGGTGCGATCGTTTTGGTGAGCGGCGCGCCGGCGCGCAAACCACGCGTCGGCTCCATCGCACTAACCAGCGTCGGTGGTGCTGTCGAAGCCTTCGCCAAGGGTATCGCGGCGGAACTGAAACCAAGACGGATCAACGTGGTGTCACCCGGTATCGTCGACACCCCCATGTTTGCAGTCAGTGGAGATGCGCGGCGGCAGTTCCTGCAGCAGGCAACTAACAACTTCCATTTGCCGCGACCAGGCATACCGGACGAAATCGCTTCAGCAGTGGTGCTCGCCGCGACTAACCCGTTTATGACGGGCTCGATCATCGACGTGGATGGAGGTTGGGTTTCACCCTGAACCGGCTTCGATGACCGTTCCACCGTTCGACACTCCTTTTGCACCACCCTGGTGGCTCGCTAATGGACACGTGCAAACCATTTTCGGGAGCATCGCCCGCCGCTCGCTGCCGGCGTGTGAGCAGGGTTACCTGCGTGAGTCCCGGGTTGAAGACGTCACCACCTCAGACGGAACTGTTCTGCGGGCGCGCTTGAATCTACAACCACAGGCCGCGCCTCTAGTGGTGCTCATTCACGGCTGGCTCGGCTGTGATGAGTCGTCCTATGTCGTTTCAGCAGGGTCAGCGCTCTATCGAGCCGGATTTTCCACGGCACGTATGAACCTGCGTGATCACGGCGGGACTGCGCACCTCAATCAGGGTCTTTACCACTCCGCACGAACCGGCGAGGTGGTGGATTTGATCACCACGCTCGCCGCTCAGCATGGCCAACGCGGTACGGCGGTCGCTGGCTATTCCCTAGGTGGCAACTTTGCGCTCCGTGTCGCCCGGGCGACGGGATTGCCGTCTGTCGCCGTATGTCCTGCCATAGACCCTGGAGTGACGATGCAGAGCATCGACCATGGTCCAGGCTCGATGATCTATCGCCGTTATTTCCTGCGTAAATGGCTGGCATCGCTGCGCGCGAAAGCAGAGGCCTTTCCGCAACATTATGACTTTCAAGCGGCGTGGCCACTGAAGTCTGTGCAGGCGCTCACCGACTACTTCGTACGTGAACATTCCGAGTTTGAGGACACCCAAAGTTACTTCGATGCCTACGATTTGACGGGAGATGCACTGGAAGGCGTTCACGCCACCGTACTGATTGCCGCAGATGACCCCATCATTCCGGCTGCAGGATTTCGCGCCTTGCCTTCAGGTATTGATGTGATCGAAACCCATACCGGAGGGCACAACGCTTTCTTGAAGAACGGTCACTTCGAAAGTTGGGCTGACGACTTTGTTGTGGCGTGGTCCAGCGAGATGTTTCGCGATTCAGCGCAATGACCATAACGATCAGATGCGACGCGCTAACCACGGCGCCAGCAGTGCCAACAACACACCACTGACGATGCCGATCTCACCGGCCAGCGTGAAGGTCTCTGCATAAGCACTGAGGGACGCGCCCTCACCTTCGCCAGACACTGCGAGCGCTGCAATCAACCCTGCAACGTAGTGGGCCGCGGAGGATGACAGGAACCAGATGCCCATCATCAAGCCCACAACCCGAGGCACTGAGAGCCTCGTCACCATGGAAAGCCCGACGGGAGACAGGCACAACTCACCGGTGGTGTGCAGGAGATAAGCGAGGACCAGCCAGAACAGCGCCACCGTCCCACTCGCATCAGCGCTCTGGATACCGAGTACCAACGCCAGGAAGCCAAGGCCGACTTGCACCAGGGCTGCTGCAAATTTCATGGGTGTCGAAGGTTCCCGTCCCCGCCCGGCAAGCCAGAGCCAGCCACGCGCAAAAAGCGGAGCAAGCAGGATGATGAATGCGGGATTTAGTGATTGCAGTTGGCTGGCCGCGACGGTCCAAGCCCCCACCTCGCGATCAATGACCCGATCAGCAAACAGGTTCATCGAACTGCCCGCTTGTTCGAACAATGCCCAGAACAGTACCGAGACTGCGATCAAGAAGAGCAACACCAACATTCGATTACGCTCTTCCGGCGTGCAGCGAAGGACACTGAATCCGACCACTGCGGCCACAGCAACCACCGACCCCATACCGAGCAGGCCACCCACCATCGGCGGATATTGCACCAGCCACCATGCTGCGACAATGCCCACCAGGGCGCTCAAGTAGATACTGTGATCGAGCCGAAGCCCTGCGAATACAGGTCGCGTCAGATCAACACCCGCAGGCACTGAACCTGCGCCTTGAAGCATATGACTGCCACGAATGAACGTAATCAGTCCAACCAACATCCCCACACCTGCCAAGCCGAATCCGTACTTCCACCCCAAGTTTTCACCGAGCCAACCACACACCAGCGCAGAGACCATCGCTCCGACGTTAATGCCCATGTAAAACAGCGTGAACCCGCCATCACGCCTCGGATCGTCTTTCGTATACAGATCTCCGACGATGCTCGAGATGTTCGGTTTGAGGAAGCCAACACCGACGATGATGAAAGCGAGCGACAGATAAAAGACGTTCAGCGCCATCTCATCGCGAACGACTACACCATCAACCAGGCGTGCGGCCTCACCTTCAAACGCCATGCCGAGATGCCCGAGTACCAGCAAAATCCCCCCCAGCACCACCGCACGTCTAAACCCGAGCCACCGGTCAGCGATGAGCCCACCGATGACCGGTGTCAGATAGACCAGCGATCCATAGGTGGCATACAAGCCTGTGGCGATTTGGTCGCTGAAAAGCCAGTGTTTAGTGAGGTAGAACACCAACAAAGCACGCATGCCGTAAAAACTGAAGCGCTCCCACATCTCCGCAAAAAACAGGACCTTGAGTCCGGGTGGTTGGCGAGTATCGACAGTTTGCCTACCAGACTGTGCGTTGATCACACCGCTCCCCTCTTTCATTCTGTTGGCGCGACATTGCCGCCGGTGATCATGACGCCGATACGCCCACGCAGTCGTCCTCTTCGCACCGCTGCATAGGCGACTGCCGATGAGGTCTCAACAGGCATGCTGAGCGCTTTAATCAAATCCGATTGCGCTTCAAGAATTTCCTCTTCGGTCACGAGGATGATCTCAAGACCGTAGTCCTTACAGATGGCGAAATTCAGCTCGCCCAAACTCGTACGCAACCCGTCAGCAACCGTCCGCGGTGTCATCTGCGGCTGGCGAACGCCTGCCTTAAGTGATGCAGCAGCATCACCAGCAAGATCTGGCTCACCGGCGACGACGCGAATGCCCCCTGCCTTGGCCGAGAGGATCGTCCCACACACCATGCCACCACCACCAACAGGCGCGACGATGGTCTCGAGTCCCTGTACTTGCGTGATGAGTTCGAGCGCTGCGGTGCCTTGACCGGCGATGATGCGAGCATCGTCATAAGGCGGAATCACATGCGCACCAGTTTTCGACACCACTTCACGAACCGCAGCCTCGCGTTCAGCGAGCGTCGGTCCACAGTCGATTAAGATGGCACCGAAGCGTGTGATCGCCGTGCGTTTGAAGGGCGATGCATCCCGGGGAACGACGATAAACGCAGGCACGCCACGTAACGAGGCAGCCCACGCGAGCGCCGCGCCGTGATTACCAGAGGAGTGGGTCGCTACACCCGCAGCAATCAGCGCCTGATCAGCACCGAGCACCGCGTTGGCAGCACCACGTGCTTTGAATGCTCCGGTGACCTGTTGGTTCTCGCATTTGAAAAAAAGTTCAGCACTGACGGTGCGATTCAGGGCTGAGGATGAATGGACAGGTGTTTCTCGAATGACACCTTTAATCCGTGCCGCCGCCTCGAGGACGTCCTGGTGACTCGGCAATCTCACGCAGGGAACGGACCCGCTTTGAGCAGCATCGACGGTACGGACTTTTCCAGTACGCCTTCAAGCCAACGAGCGCCATCGATCAACTGTTGCAGGTCAACGCCGTGGCTCACCCCACATCGGCTGAGCATATAGACCAGGTCTTCACTGGCCACATTGCCCGAAGCATTGGGCGCGAATGGACAACCACCGATCCCACCAATGCTGCCATCGAGAGTTTCAACACCCGCTAGCAGCGCCGCGAAGGCGTTGGCGACACCGGTGTTGCGGGTATCGTGGAAGTGCGCGCGAAGCGGCATATCGGGGCCTAATGCCGCGCGCAACCGTCCAAAGAGATCCAGCACCTGTGTAGGCACACCGACACCAATAGTATCGGCCAGGCCCACTTCGACCGGACCTTCGTCTGCGAGTGCCTTGGCGATCTCGACGACGCGCTCGGGTGGGACTTCGCCTTCAAACGGGCAACCAAAGGCGACAGCGATGGTCACTTGAACACGGTGCTTACGCGCACGTGCATCACGCATCACACCACGCGCCATGGCGATGCCTTCCGCCACATCCATGCCCTGATTGCGCCGCCCAAAGGTATCGGAGGCAGGAATCACCAGACCTGTTTCGTGTAGTCGCTGGGTGGCGAGCAACCGATGGTAACCTTGCTCGTTCAGCACCAAACCCGTATAGGTAACATCTCCCATCTGCGGCAGCTGACGACAAAGTGCCTCTGCATCAGACATTTGGGGCACCTTGGCAGGGTGCACAAAGCTGGTCACTTCAATACGCTTGTAGCCGGCGGCGATGGCGCGCTCGACCAGTTCGAGCTTCTGCTCCGTGCTGACCAGTTTCGATTCGTTTTGCAGCCCATCTCTCGGGCTTACTTCCATCAGCGTGACGGTGCTGCGCATGTTTACGCTCCAGGTGACCAGGAATCCTTCAAGGTGACGGTGCGGTTAAAGGTGTCAGGCAGCGCTGGGTCTTTGACAAAGTAGCCCACGCGTTCGAACTGAAACCTCGACTCGGCGCTCGTGGCAATCGCGGGTTCAACGTACCCGGACGCGAGCCTTAACGACGCTGGATTCAATTCCTCGGAAAACCGACTGCTGTCCGGGTTTGGAACGGAAAAGAGTCGTTCGTAGAGCCGAAGTATCACCGGCTTGCCTGAAGCTGCGTCCACCCAGTGGATAACACCCTTGGGCTTCGCGCCACTCGTATCCTGACCACTGCGTGAATTCGGCAGATAAGTGCAATGCAGTTCAACCACACGTCCGTTCACATCCTTGACCACGGATTCACAACGAATGATGTAGCCGTAGCGCAAACGCACGATATCACCCGGCGAGAGGCGCTTGAATCCTGCCGGTGGATTCTCTTCAAAGTCTTCGGATTCAATCCACAACGTGCCGCTAAACGGTATCTCCCGCCCACCCAAAGCGGGCTGCTTCGGATGCCACGGCGCCTGCATCTGTTCGACCTGCCCCTCTGGCCAGTTGGTGAGCACGACCTTGAGTGGATCGAGTACTGCCATACCACGTGGGGCTTGGTTCTCTAGATCAGCACGGATGCAGAACTCCAAGAGCTCCATCTCAATGGTGTTGTCCTGTTTGGT
>SYFY01000038.1 GCA_005799745.1 Gammaproteobacteria bacterium | reverse complement strand
CCTTCGGGAGCTCCTGTCGCAGGCCGGCACTGCGTTGGATCCCTGGGCAATAGGCTCGATATTGCCGGCGGGTTCCGCCTTGTTCCGTCCTGCGACAGAAGCTCTGAAATGATGCGAATTACTAACTCAGGACACTAGATCAACCGAACATCGAGAGATCAGCAGTTTCCGGCGTTGATCGGAGTTCAACCAGACCGTTGCGCCCCATTACCTCCACCAACAATCCCGCCTTGGCCTCGAGCACCGTTAACCGCGGAACGAGGCCATCCATCGCGTCTCTATAAACGTCACCGTTTTCGACGAAGACCTGAAAGGTCTCCAGTGAACCCGCGATCGGGTTGGTGCGAGACGGATGTTCACACGCCATCCAGTCGATGAAAAAAGGAAAGCGGCCACCAAAATTATGTTTACGTGGAAAGAGAAGTTGCCACTCCAGCAACAATCCCGCAGGTGTCCTGCGGCGCGTGGTCACAGGCCCATTGCAGGAAACACCTCGTGCTTCGAGCTGGTCTTTAACTTTCAGTAGATTTCCGCCGGCACACCACGTGATCAAACCACCTCCCTCAAGCCCGGCGAGTCGACCGCCAAAGGTCCCGGCGAGTGATTGGGCTGGGTCGGGGGCAATGATCTCCAGATAGGTCTCACCGAAGGACAACAAGGCATTGCGCGTTCCTAAACCGGTGTGACTTCCACCAGGCACTGCGGCGACGCCGAAGGTCAACTCTGACCAGGCAATCCCGGCGTCGAGATCGGCGACGCCGTACATGAAGTGGTCGATCATCCGCCGAACTCCTTCCTGATGCGTTCGTGCATACCTGCAAGTTTGTCGATCAAGGCATCGATGGACCGATACCCGGCCTGGAACATCGCCATTGCGTTGAGTGATCCCCATTGAAAACCTTGTGCTTTCACTTCGGCAATGCGGCGAATCACGTGGTCGTCGTTCTTGTAGAACTGACGACCGGCATCGTCGGTGGGTGGCCGGTCGAGCATTTGTTCTAGACCGATGGATGAAGGATCTCCACCGGCAGCTGCGGCTGCCGCACGAATCGTATGAAGCGCCCGCTCCGTGCTCGCCGGATTGATGTTTGCCGTGCCCAGCCAACCATCCGCGAGTTCACCGACACGTTTAAGTGCTGCAGGTGTTCCACCCCCCCCCCCCCCACCCAGATCGGCAGTTTTCCGCCTCGGGGAGACTTGGGTTCCATCGCCATGGCGATCGCCTGGTAGTAGGTACCGTTGAAATCGACCTTGGCATCCGAGAACCAATGGCGCAGAAAACGAATGGCTTCATCCATGCGTTTGCCTCGATCGTGAAAGTTCTCACCGAGCGCTTCGTATTCACTGGCTTGCCAGCCAACACCGACACCCAAACGCACACGACCACCAGAAAGTGTGTCGACGGTGCTGATCTGTTTGGCCACCAACGTGGGTTGACGCTGCGGAAGCACAAGAACTTCGGTGCCAAGTCCGATCTTCGTCGTACAGGCCGCGATGTAGGACAACACCATCAACGCTTCCATGATCGGCATCTGTGGTGGATACATCGGTGCGGCGCGTGTATCGGTCGGATAACCCATCACCACGTGATCAAACATGTCGATCTGGTCGTAGCCGATGGACTCGATGGCTTTGGCGAGTTTCATGACGCCCGCAGGTCCCTCACGATAGGCGACACTCGGAAATTCGATGCTGATCTTCACGCGGGTCTCCCCCCTTTCCCCGATGAATCAAATGCTGCGAGTATGCGGGGAGAGCAATAGAGAGCGAGCATCACGTGAAAGCAGATACCACCGTTGCGGCTAAAAGCGCCGTACAACCCATCCGACCGGCAGCCACAGTCATCGTCATTCGCGATACGAATCCGGGCTTTGAAATCTTCATGCTGCGGCGTGCGAGTGAATCGGCGTTTGCGGGTGGCATGTATGTGTTTCCTGGGGGGCGAGTGGATGGAGATGACCATCTGCACAAGTACGATGCATACCGCCAAGGACCGGATGCGGCGCAGTCGGCGCAACAAATAGCGCTCGGTGATGAATGGCGTGGATTCTGGATCGCAGCGATTCGGGAAACGTTTGAGGAGGCGGGATTTCTGCTCGCTTACGACCAGACCGGTTCGCTGATCACTTATGACGATGTGGAACGCACCCAGCGACTCCAGGACTATCGCGCCCCGCTGAACAACGGCGAGATCTCCCTGCTCGAAATCTGTGAGCGGGAAAAGCTGAAACTCGCGGTCAATCACGTGCATTTCTACAACCGGTTCATCACACCCCTGGGTCGGCCGAGACGTTTCGATACCCGGTTTTTTATTGCGCAAACACCACCGGGACAAACCGGACGACACGATGAATGGGAGACTGTCGACAGTCAGTGGATCTCGCCCGCGGCGGCACTCGAGCGAAATGCAGCCGGTGAATTCGATCTGATGAACGTCACCAAGATGCAGTTGCAGCGACTCGCCACGAATCCGACCTATGCTGAAGTGGTGCAAATGGCGGCGAACAACCGGAGCTTTCCAGTGCATCGTCCGGTGTTACCACCGGGTGCGTGAGTGAAAGAACAGCATTGTTGAGAAGAAGTTCATCGATTGATGATCATCTGCTCATGCAATATGAAATTCTTTGAGTACAATCTGTGCTCGTTTACGAGCAGCAACGAGCAGTTTCGAAACGGTCAGTGCGTGTCGGTAAGAGAGTCGGTAAGAAAGTCGGTAAGAAGAGAGCGAGGGCAGGGTCAGGTCACAGGTTGTCGATGACATGACGATGCGTCGCGAAGCGGTCGAAGTTCGGGAGTGGAGCGCTAACGTTCCCGACAGAAGGTAGCCGAGAGATATACCTGTTGTTGGCGAGAAGGGGCTCGCCGAACCGGAGTGGTGGAGGACAAAACGCTCCGGCAATAACCAGAGAGCGGATACCGGATGACCCTGGGTCGTGAACCCTTCAGTCACCAGGAATCCGAACACAGGACAGGCCATCGTGAAACGAGAGATTCGCGTCGAGGATCTGGTGATTGAAGTGCGGGAAAACCTGCGTCGCAAACGCAACGTCGGATTTCTCTTTCAACCCAATGGTCGGCTGATTCTGGATACGCCGCCGAAGGTTGAACGTTCGGTGCTGCAAACCATGGTCCAGGAAAATCTGCGCTGGATTCGTTATCGCCTACACAAAGTCCGCGAAGAAGCGCGTATTCATCCGCCGCTAAGAATTCACAACGGTGGTCATGTGCCTTATCTCGGCGACAACCTCGTGATCCTTTGGGTCAAGAGCGATGAGTCCAAAGTGGTTCGCACCGGCAAAGTTCTGGAGGTTCACGCACCCAGCTCAAGGTATGTACGCAAACTCGTGCTCGACTGGTACCCACCCCGCGCCTCACGCCTGTTCGCAAAACAGGTGGAGCGTTGGTCGGAATTGCCGTGGCTGCGTGCACGGTTCAAATCGTGGCGTCACCAGTACACCAGTGCGCAGTGGGGCTCTTGCAGCGAAGATGGGCACATCAACTTCAACACGCACCTCGTGAAAGTTCCCGAGTGTTTGGTCGAGTACGTCGTGCTGCACGAGCTCTGCCACCTCAAGGTTCATAACCATGGACCCAAGTTCTATAGCCTCATGCATGAATACATGCCGGATTGGGAAGAACGCCGCCGTGAACTGAACGGCTGGCAACCCATTCTCTTCGGGGACTGATCTATCGACTCCGGACTCACGGTACTCGGACTCTCTGCGGCACTCATCGACGGGCTCACCGCATCGGAAGCTTCACGTCTGGCGCGCATCGTCGGCGTGCATCGCACCGGCCTCGATGTTCATGACGGATCGTCACAATCCGATGTACCCATGGCAGGACGCTGGTTCAAACCCGGGAGTGAAGAACGCCCGACGGTGGGCGACTGGGTCGTCTTGGTTGAAGATCGTTCGGCGGTGGAGTCGCTGGTTAAACGCCGCAATCTACTCCGGCGAAAACAGGCGGATGGTCTGGCGGCGCAGCCGATCGCGGCGAACGTGGATGCGCTTTTCATCGTTACGGCCTGCAACAACGAGTTCAATCCGTCGCGACTCGAGCGGTATCTGCTGGTGGCTGAAGATGCCAACGTTCAACCTGTCATCGTGCTCACCAAGATGGACACCACCGACACGCCCGAGACTTTCGTCGACGCAGCGGTCGCGATAGCCAACGGCGCTCCGGTGCACGCTGTGGATGCCTTGAACGGCGCTGGCATCGAAGCGCTTAAACCCTGGTGTGGTCCCGGACAGACCCTGGTGTTGCTCGGTTCATCGGGTGTCGGCAAGTCGACGTTGTTAAACAGTCTTGCCGGAACGGAGCGCCAGAAGACAGGTGCAGCGCGGAATACGGATGACAAAGGCCGTCATACGACCTCGCACCGTTCACTCCATGCTTTGCCAGACGGCACGCTCATCATCGACAGCCCGGGCATTCGTGAACTCGGATTGACGGAAGATCAGTCGGACCCGGCAGCGGCCTTTGTGGACATTGAAGATCTGGCGCTGACGTGTCGCTTTCGTGATTGCCGCCATGAGAACGAACCGGATTGTGCGGTTCGCACCGGCATCACCTCAGGGCTCATCGATCCAAGACGGCTTGCGAACTGGCGCCGGATTCATGGCGAAAAAGCTGCTGCGAGATTGACGGCATTGACCACGAAGCCTCGCGACACCCCAAAAAGGAAGGGTAAACTAGCCCGCCGCCCAACCAAGTAGAAGTAACAGGCTCCCCATGACTCAGCTGCACGCCCCAAACGTTCGCCTGCAGGGTGTTTCCGTCACACGCAAGATGGCCGCTTCATTACCGGGCCTGCGGGCTCAGGCGGAAAAAAATGGTCTCAAGATCCATCACCTCGGGGCGGGTTATCCCCATCCTGAAGTGACGGATCCACGCAACTTTCTCGTACACGAAGCTCGGTACTTTGCGCATCTCGATGCCCTTGAGCGCCGCAATGATCCGGCATCGTTGCCGGAATACCTGCGTGAGTCGTTCTCCTATACCGATACCCTTGGCCCCAAAAAAGCGCGAGAAGTGTTTGCCGCGGCGTATGGTCATGACTGGGGTGTGAAGCTCGCACCGGAGAGCCTTATCCCAACCGTTGGCGCGACGGGTGGTATTCACCTCGCATGTTCGCTCTTTGAGCATTCCGGCACGCCCGTCGCGTACATCACCGACGCGCCGACCTATGCAGGATTCACCGCTCGAGCGGCACTTTGTCAGCATGCCCGTATCTACTCCGTGGAGATGGACACCGAAGGCGCAGATCCTGCGCGCCTACGCGCGCAGATTTGGCAGGCGAGGACAGACGGCTTCCATGTGCCGTTCTATTACACGATCCCTGATGGCCACAATCCGGCAGGGTTTTCGTTCAGCACCCGGCGTCGCCGTGAAATTCTTGAAGTGGTGCAGGATGAAGGCATCCTGATTCTTGAAGACGCGCCCTACGTCTACATCAGCTTTGCGGAAGCGGCAAAGCGGCCGATTCCATTCCTCGGGCTAGCGCCAGAGCAGACGATCCATCTCTTCACCGGATCGAAGATTGGATTCCCCGGTCCGCGTGTGGGCTTTGTTTATTCCGATGCGAAGCTCTTGATCGAAGGCGGCCGTGAAGTCGCCTTTACCGACCTGGCGTTGACCGAAGCGGCCGCCGCGATCCTGTTTCATAACCCCGGCGCGCTGCGTGGATTTGAAGCACTGATGCACGACGAGTCATTTAAGCCGCGCAGCTCCATGTGGTCGCTCGCGGAGAAGAAGCTGCCGGTGTATCGCGAGAATCGCTCGATTCTTCTAGAAGGGTTCGAGGCGGGACTCGGTGCGCATCGTGACCGGTTCCATTGGACGGTACCGGAGGCTGGCTTCTTCTCGGTGTTTACGTTCAAGAATCCGAAAATTCGAACTGACGAGTCCTTTACACAGAAGCTGGTCGCGGAATACGGCATCGTCGCCATTCCGATGCACGATTTTTATCCCGCCGATGCGCGTGAACGTGATCCGGGAGCTGGGCTCAATCAGCTCAGATTGTCGTTCTGTTTCTCTGAAAGTGTCGGAGAAGATCGGCGGCGGGATTTGAAAGATGCTGTTGCTGCCTTTTGTGATGCTGTGAAGAAGCTGGGATAGGTAGCCAATGGCAACCCCTCCACCAGCAGAGATGCAATCGGCGCGGGTGGTGCTGCGCAAAGTTGAACTGGCCGATGCGCAAGCTTTGTACGCCGCGGCATCAGACCCGGAAGTGGTCCTCTTTATGGACTAGCCGCGGGCGTTGGATCTCGCCGAAACTTCCGAACACCTTCAACAAGCCGATGCACGTTGGATGTCGGGAAAGGAATATCAGTGGGTGATCGTTTCCCGCGTGAAGGACGAAGTGGTCGGAACAATCGCTTGTCGCATCCGTGGTCATGCGGCGGACTTTGGATATTTCTTGCGACGTAGCGCCTGGGGCAAGGGGGTGCGCTTTTGAGGCTGCACAGTTGTTGGTCAACTGGTTGCAGGCACAGCCCCATCTTCATCGCATTTGGGCAACCACCTACATCGAGAATCACCGGTCCATCCAGATCCTCGAACGTTTGGGCTTGGTGCGTGAAGGAGTTCTTCGCAAGGCGACCGTGCGCCCGAATATCGGACCAGAGCCTCGGGATACCGCGATGTACGCCTGGGTTCGGTAGCGGTTATAGCCGCTGACGCTTGGCTGAAATCACTTCGGTATTGAACCCGAGCACATGCATGCGCCCGAACCAGCGTGCATGTTCGATCTTGATACAGCGATCCACGATCACGTTCATCCCTGCGGCATCTGCAATCGCGATCCCTTCAGGCGAGATCACGTCGTACTGCAGCCACATCGCTTTCGCACTGATCTTGGCCGCATCCGTTGCGATGCCAGGGACCGCACTGGGTTCACGAAACACATCAACGAGATCGACGCCACCTGGAATAGAAGCGAGATCCGGATAAGAGATCCGACCGAACACTTCCTTCTCACGGGGATTCACCGGCACGACATCAAAACCATGGCGGAGCAGGTAATACCCGACAAAGTGGCTGGCGCGGAGGACGTTGGAGGAAAGCCCAACAACCGCGATACGCTGACAGGCAAGGGCGGCGCGAATCTTCAGCGTGTCCTGGTAGGGACGGAGGTCGAGGGTCATCGCGAGGCCTCCAGCGCTTGTTCAAGGTCGGCAATCAGGTCGCCTGAGTCTTCGAGTCCGATGGACAGCCGAATCGTTCCCGGGCCAATGCCCGCTGCGGCGAGTTCGGTGTCGCTCAGCTGTCGATGGGTCGTCGTTGCAGGGTGAATCACCAGACTCTTGGCGTCGCCGACGTTAGCCAAATGAGAGAAGAGTTCGAGTGCGGCAATGAAACGCACCCCGGCCTCGCGCCCACCTTGCAGATCAAAACAGAAGATCGCACCTGGCCCTTTAGGCAAGTACTTCGCAACCAGCGGAGCGTACGGCGAAGCGGCAAGGCCTGGATAACTCACTCGACCCACACGTGGATGTTTCGCGAGCCAATCTGCAATCTGCTGCGCATTCGCAACATGCTGCTTCATACGTAGAGGGAGAGTTTCGACACCCAGCGCCAACAAGAATGCGTTAAACGGCGACAACGCCGCGCCCAAATCACGCAGCGTCTCAGTGCGCAGTTTCATCAAGAGGCCATACGTGCCGAAGGTCTCGTGAAACTTGAGGCCATGGTAGGCGGGTGAGGCGTTGGCGATCACGGGAAAACGGCCGTTTGACCAGTTGAAATTGCCTTTGTCGACAACTGCGCCACCGAGGCTCGTGCCGTGGCCACCGATGAATTTCGTTGCGGAATACACCACCACGTCGGCACCAAACTCAAATGGGCGGCAGAGGAAGGCGGTGGCGAAAGTGTTGTCGATGATCAGAGGTGCACCGACTTCGTGGGCGACCGCAGCGACGGCTTCGATGTCGAGCACATTGCCGCCGGGATTCCCGATGGTTTCTGCGAAGAACGCCTTGGTGTTGGGTTTCGCTGCAGCCTTCCACGCATTGATGTCGTCGGGATTCACGAAGGTGAGTTCAACCGAGAGCTTGCGAAACAAGTGCTTGAGCTGCGTTACGGTGCCGCCATACAAGGCGGAGGAGGCGATGACGTGATCACCCGGCTCAAGGATGGTTACGAAGAGTGCGGCTTGTGCCGCAAGTCCACTCGCAAAGGCGACAGAACCTGCCCCACCTTCGAGGTTGGCGAGGCGTTCTTCAAACGCCGCGACTGTCGGATTCATGATGCGGGAATAGGTATTGCCGTATTCCTGCAGATTGAAATAAGCCGCCGCGGATTCGCTATCTTCAAACACGAAGGACGTTGTTTGATAGATGGGTTGCGCGCGTGCACCGGTGGTCGGGTCGGGTCGTGCCCCCGCGTGAATCGCGCGGGTGCTGAAGCCCTGAGGCCTGGGTATTGTTGGTCGGGTCTTTGATGCTTGATCGTTCATCGCGGCATACTGGCGTCTCTTTTCCGCAAGCACAACGCCCCACCCCCTATTCATGAAAAAGCTCATTTGGCTGCTGGTCATTGGCGCGCTGGTCGGCGGCGCCATCGTCTATCAAAAATTCGGTACAGCAACCGTCGCGATCACTTCTGAACCTGCTGGTGGGGTAGTCTGGATTGATGGTCGTCGCATAGGAACATCACCGACGGGCAAGGAGCCTGTCTCGAGCGGCAAACACCTGATCACGATTGAGCATTCTACGTTTGCGCCCTATGATTATCAGTTCAGCATCGCCGTCGGTAATCACCTTGATCATCACGCTTTGCTCAAGCCGGGCAAAGCGACGATGGTTCTCGTGTCGAACCCCAAAGGCGCATGGATTGAAGTCGACGGCAAACGTCTTGATGCCATCACGCCTTATCGATACGACACCGAGTCCGGTACCTTCCAGGTGACCATGGGGCAGCCTGAGCGTAGACCTGTTACGAAAGAAGTTATGCTGAACAACGGCGCGACAGAAGAGGTCAATATCGATCTCAATCCTGATCCACACGGCAGTCTGCGGGTTATCGCTCCGGGCGGCGCGAAAATCGAGATCGTTGGTGCTGATCTTCCCTACAAACACGGCGTGCGGATTCCCATCGGTGAATACACCTTGCGGGTCACTTCTGCCGGATTCGACCCAGTGGAGCAGCGGATCAAGATCGTTGGAGGAGACAACTCCGTGCGGGTCGACATGGTGCGACACTACGGTGAGTTGCGTGTGGAGTTCTCGCCGGCGGAAGCGGAGATCACAGTCAACGGAAATCGCTATGTCAGTCCGATGCGCCTACCGACCGGCACCGTTGAAGTGCGGGGCAGGGGGCTCGGTTATCGCAGCCAGACGAAACGCGTGAACCTCGGCACTGGCGGCGCAACCACAAAAATTGCGTTGCAGGAAATGCGGGTCACGGCAGGAGAGCGACTGCGGGATCGACTGAAGTCCGGGCGGAATGCACCAGAAATGACTCTGGTGCCGGCAGGTGAATTTCGAATGGGCAATGACGCGGGTGCTGCGGGCGAACGACCGGCACACACCGTTCGTCACCTTGTTCCGTTTGCGATTTCGGTGACTGAAGTCACCGTGGACGACTACCTGGCCTTTACCACGGCGACCGGTCGCGTCGTCGACAAACGGCTCGACGTGACGCTAAAGGACCACCCAGTAACCTATGTTTCTTGGGACGATGCGGTGGCCTACGCGAAGTGGTTAACCCAGAAAACCGGCGCGACGTATCGATTGCCTACGGAAAATGAGTGGGAATACGCCGTGAAGGCGGGCACGACATCGGTCTGGTATTTCGGCGCGGACGCAAGTGATCTCTGTGCCCACGGCAACGTGGCAGATCAGGCGCTGAAAACGAAGTTTCGTGAATGGACGGTGGTTAACTGCGACGATGGTTCGATTCGCATGAACAGCGTGGGACGTTATTCATCGAATGCATGGGGCTTGAAAGATGTTTACGGCAACGCGTCTGAATGGGTGCTGGACTGTGGTCGCACAACTTATGGAAGCACAACGAAGACGGCATCCTCGCCAGTAATCGACATGAGCTGTGAAGGTCACGGATTTCGGGGTGGCTCCTGGGATTCTCCGGCGGAAGAGACCAACTCGTCGAACCGTGCCGTTGGCAGCAGCGCCAACGGTGATCGGGGGATTCGGCTGGTGAGAGAGCTCTAGCGGGAGATCGAACTGTGGGAGCGGCTCTTACCAGGTTGTTGCAGTAAGGTAACTCTGATCAATTCGCTCCTGCGAATTGATCAGGTCAGAATCCTCGGGATTCCTCTCATTTTCCCTGCGTTTACTCGGACTTTGCCCATGAATGCGCGTGCTAGGCACGCGCCACACGCATGAAAAGTGGTGGTGCTTCCATGCACCACAAAGGAAGGTCTGATTAATCAGACCTTCCCTAACGAATGCACTCAGGCGAAGGAGGCTTACGAGGGTATTACTTCAGTGATCTCCGGATACACCCGTGGTGCGCGCACCTTCAACATACGACGTGCCTCGTTCAACGGACGTTGCAACATCGTTTCCCATTCCGTCGCTGGTAGCCATGCCGCACGCCGACCGTTCAGAAAACCGTTCCATGCTGCTTTGACGATGCGCCAATCTCCCGTTTCGCGGGCAATTTTGATCATGCCCGCGAGGGTGATGAGCGCGAGACCGGGGTTGAGGGTTTGGGCGACTGTGAAGGCCAACAAACAGACTTCACCTTTCACATCACGGTAATAACCGGTGGTGACATGCCAGAGGTCGTGTTGGTCGCGCAGCCGCTCTCCGTAAAGGCGGATGTTGGCGTCATCGCCATAACCTTCACCTTCTTCGGTCTGGCTGGCTTCAACTAACCCATCCGCAGAGAGGTTTTCGGTTTCCACGAACTGCAGGTAATGCGCGCCCAAGCTGCCGGCAGGCAGGGACCTCAGCCAATCACGATCCGACAGCAGCTCGATTAGGTTGCGTTTTTCCGCGAGAATGTGCTCGCCGACTGCTGTTTTACGAAAACGAAGGTAGCCACGCAGCAGCGTTTTGCCGGACAGTGCACGAATGATCGTGAACACGTGTTCGGTTTGTTCAGGATCGGCCAACAGTTTTCGAAGCGCCCCCAGCGCCTCACGAGGACGAAGGGCCCAAGGGTTGGTGGCTTTATTGGTCACTGGCTGCGAAGACGTGGAGGTCATGGCGGCGGTTTCCTATCAACAATCGTGTAGATAGAGGGCATCATAGCCATATCGACATTTGTGTCAACAGCGGAGTTCACAGTTTGAGCGCCCCGAAACCCACTCAGCTATCGGTACGGCAGCCCGTTCGTAAGCGGCGCACCCCCAACGAAGCCCGGGATGAAATCCTGCTCGCTGCTGAAGACCGGCTGAGGATACACGGCATTGACGGGTTGAATGTCGTCGATGTCGCCAAAGCGTGTGGCATGAGTCACGCCACGGTGCTACATCACTTCGGCAGCACCGGCGGAATGCGACGTGCGTTGGTTTCACACATGACGGCACGGCTGATCGACGACATCGTCGCTTCCCTCGAACAACACCCGGAAATTGAGCCGCCAGAAATGCTGCGCTCGTTGTTCCATACGTTGGCGACGGGTGGACATACGAAGTTGTTGGCCTGGCTCAGTCTCTCCGGGGAGGAGTTTGCCCCTTCAGGAGAATCAGGCTCGATGCTGATCGAGCATTTCAATGCGCTGATTCCGGTGATCGCCGCACGGTTGCCGGAATCACCCGATCAGTTGGGGCATGCACGACGGGTCGTGTTCATGATCGCCACCGCTGCCATTGGGTTTGGCGTGGGTGGTCCACTCTTGCCGGCCGTGATCGGCCTGTCACCCGACGACACCGACATATTCTCGGTGTGGCTTGGTCAGCAGATCGACCATCTGAGGTCGAACTGAATTTCGCTCGCGCCTGTTTCAAGGCGTTAGTCTCGCGTCTTTAAGCTCAAGCCGTCGCGACGCCAGGTCTTGCGTCGATCTCCGCCTGAATTTCCTTTACTCGATCCTCCGTCAAGCTGTAACTCCACAGCATCGGAATGGCGACGAACTTGAAGATCGCCGGAATGATCGAATACAACACTGCCAGCCAGAGCAACGCACTCTCCGGGTTCGGATCGGCGATCGGATCACGTAGTGAGTTGAATCCCACCCAGGTGGCCGCCGCACCACCAATGACCAAGCCAAGCGCATAAGCGAGCTTGCGTGTCATGGTCCAGATGCTGAAGTAAGCACCGCTCTGGCGTTTGCCGGTTTGTTTGGCGTCTACATCGATCACATCGGCTGCCATCGCTGCAGGTAAGGCTGACAACGCGCCGATGGCTGAACCTTTGAGCATCATCACCGCAATGAAGAAGATGAACTTGCCCGTTGGGATGCCTTCGAAATAGACCGAAATGGAATCCACCCACGCAGCTGGCAAGAAGGCGAGCATGTGGTGAATCTCAAAGGCGTCATACCAGGCAAGTGGGGTGATGACGATCAGCGGAATGAAACACGACCAGAAGGCGTACCAGAAAATCGCTGCCATGGTGGCGCGGTGTTTGCCGATGCGCCTCGATAACATGAACCACAGTGGAATCGCGATGATCTGGGAGATGAAATAAGGGGCGAGGTAGAAACCGTATAAATCACCGGCTAAAAGGACGTGTTTAACAAAGAAGAACGACAGTGAATTGGTCATTGCCGAACCGATGGTGGCGAAGAGGAAGATGATCACCAGCATGCGGAAGGGCTCATTGGCCCACACCATCTTCAGGTTTTCTCGCAGCGGTGTGCGTTTGATATCGACATCGCGAACCGGCGCTTCGGGTACGTTGGCTAGCAGGTTTAGAATGAAGATTGGCATGATGATGGCCATGAAGATCGTCAGCACATAAACGTTGTCACTGGGTTTGGTGTAACCAAAAAACACCAGGATCGCCGGGGTAAAAGCCCCAATGAGAGAGCCGGTCACGGTAAAGCCCTCTCGCCAACTCATGATGCGTGTACGTTCGTGGTAGTCCGTTGCGAGTTCTGCACCCATGGCGCTGTAGGGCACATCCTTGATGGTGGAGCCGATGTACATCACCACCAATGAACCGAGCAGCCACGGATATCCCGAGTTGAAGGTGAATCCGAGGAAACTGACCTCGCCGAATTCAATAAAAGGAATCCAGAGCATCCACACACCGAGAATAAAAATCGGTGTGCCGAGCAGCATGAAAGGTTTGCGTCGTCCCCAACGTGTGCGGGTTCGATCCGAAATAAAGCCGATGATTGGATCGGTGACCCCATCGAAGACCCGGGAGAAGGCCAGCATCAACATCACGAAGCCAAGCGAGAGACCGAAGCCGTTCGAGTCGGCGTACACCGCAGGCAGGTAAACCGCGAGTGGCAGCGCCATCATGGAAAGTGGCAACGCCGGCGCGCCGTAACTGATCATCGTCCAGCGAGACAGGGATTGCCCCGTCGTGGTTTGAGAGCTCGTCGCAGAACTCATATCTGATCCTCCCTTTCCCCACCCGTTGTATACACACCAGCGGCAGCCCTGCCAATAGATGCAATCGGAGCGGCAAGATTCCGTGGGGTTGAATAGACTTGGGGTTCTGGAGAATTCACGAGACATCAAGATGTCCGCCGATCTGAATACCTTCCGCAAGGAAACTCGCACCTGGCTCGAGGTCAATTGCCCACGGAGTATTCGAACCCCCATGCCGGCGGATGAATATCCCGGTGGTGGACGACGTGCAGTCTTCAAAAATCCGGAAACGAAGCTATGGATGGACCGCATGGGTGAGAAGGGTTTTACCGTGCCGCTGTGGCCCAGGGAGTACGGTGGGGCTGGACTTTCCAAGGCGGAGAACGCGGTGCTGCAGGATGAGCTGCGTCGTATCAACGCACGCCCCGCCCATCTCGGAATGGGTATCAGCATGATTGGGCCGGCGTTACTCGAGTTCGGCACTGAAGTGCAGAAGAAAGAACACCTGCCAAAAATTGCTCGAGGTGAGATCTGGTGGTGTCAGGGTTATAGCGAACCGGGTTCCGGCTCAGACCTCGCAAGTCTGCGAACTCAAGCATTAGATGATGGTGATGAATACATCATCACAGGCCAGAAAATCTGGACATCCGGTGCCGACAAAGCCGACTGGATGTTCTGTCTGGTGCGTACCGATCCGACGGCACCTAAACATCTCGGCATTACGTTTATCCTTTTTGACATGACCACGCCGGGCGTCACGGTGAAGCCGATCCTGCTGATCAGTGGCTTCTCGCCGTTCTGCGAAACGTTCCTCGATGGTGTACGTGCATCGAAGAAAAACGTCGTCTCGAAAATCAATGAAGGTTGGACCGTCGCCAAACGACTGCTTCAGTACGAGCGCACCAGCATTGGTGGCATCGGCAATCGAGGTCAGGCGTCGGAAAGCCTCGAAGAACTGGCGAAGCGTTACCTTGGTGGTGCCATTGATGAGCCGACGCTGCGACAGGATGTACTGCGGCATCGAATGAACGACCGTAGCTTTGCGTTGACCCTGAAACGCTCGTCGGAGGAATCCGCAGCAGGCATCGCACCCGGTGCCTTGTCATCGATGTTCAAGTACTACGGCACCGAACAAAACAAGAACAGATATGAGCTGATGCTGCGGGCGATGGGTACACAGGGTGTCGGTTGGTCGGCGAATTCAGTTGGCGCCGAAGAGCTTGAAACGACACAAGGCTGGTTACGCTCCAAAGCCAATTCCATCGAAGGTGGTACTTCGGAGGTACAACTCAACATCATCGCCAAGCGGATTCTGGGGTTGCCGGATTGAAGCCTGTTTAAGTGCGGGCGGCTTTGCGGGCAGTGATCGCGTTTGATTTACTCACTTCACTCAAGAATGACGGGAGAGCCAAGAATGGCAAAGAAGAGCATCAGTAACTGCACGCGGTGGATGGCGGGAATTCTGCTATCGATGTTGACTGGCATCGCGATGGCGGACTATCTCGCTTATGCGGTGGGTCCCAAGAGTCGCGTGCCATTACCGGAAAACATCGATCACGTTGAGGTCAAGTAGTTGTTGAACCTCGCCTGGGGTGAGTACAACGGCACGAAATCACGCATTGGCGTTCTCAGCGTTGATAACAACTCGTCATCTTCAAGTTACAACCACACCGGCTCAGACGGGTCCTCGTACTCGTGGTCGTATGACGACAATACGGTGCCGATGAACGGTATCGAAGCGATTGTCATTGACGTGATGAATCAATCAGGACGTTTTCGACTCGTGGAGCGAACGGTTCTCAACTAGGTGCTGAAGGAACAGGACCTCGTGACTTCAGGGCGCGTGGCGCAACCCTCCGGCGCCAAAACCGGCAACGCGCTAGGTGCGCAATACCTTGTGCAGGTAGTCATAACCGACTACGAAGCCAAGACCTCGGGTTCGAGTGGTGGCGGCTTGGTGGGCGGGCTTATCAGCAGTCGTGTGCCAGCGCTAGGTGGTGTGGGTTTGTCGAAAGGTGAAGGTCGCGTGGGCATGAACTTCCGCCTGATCAACGCCGAAACCAGCGAGATCATTTACACCAAACAGGCGGAGTCAATCATCAAAGAGAGTGGGATGACGCTCGGTGGAGTAGGTTTCAGCAGCGCCGGCGCCTTAGGTGGGTTTTTCGGCACCTTCTCTAAAACGCCGATCGGGCAAGCGGTGATCGCAGGCATTAACAAGGGGATGTACGAGCTGATCAAACAGGTCGGTTCGGCGTCGGCGAGTGGCAGTGTCATCAAGACCGAAGGTAACCGTGTCTGGCTGAACGTCGGTTCGGATGTTGTTAAGTCTGGTGAAATTCTGAAAGTGATGCGGCGAGGTGAAGAGCTGATCGATCCAGACACCGGTATCAGTCTCGGGTCAACGGAAACGGAGATCGGTCAATTACGAATCGCTGAACTCGCGGAAAAGTTAAGCATTGCTGATCGGGTATCGGGTGGTAGCCCAATCAATCGGGGAGATAAGGTGGTCTCGACGGTTGCGGGTCCGTCCATGCAGTTCGCTTCAGAGTGGAAGAAGCCGGGCAGAGGTTTCTAAACCCGTTCCGGTCGAATGAGGCTGCAAGCACGTAATGCTGCTTGCAGCCGGTCTCCCGGTGCGGGTAACGTCCCTGCACCTGAGGGAGGAACCACAATGATCCGTACCGCTATCGCTGCAGCGACGCTGTTCACATCCAGTTCGTTTGTTCATGCACACGAAGCGATGAATCTCGATCAGCTGATGAAGGCGTTCGGCTGGAATTTCGAAACCGCTGAAATCAAAACCGAAAAAGTCACTGACCGACTGCACGTGCTCTTCGGCATCGGCGGCAACATCGCCGTCAGCACCGGCGATAACGGTGTACTGGTCGTCGATGACCAGTTCCCACAAATGATTCCAAAGGTGATGAAAGCCATCGGTGATCTCGGGGGTAAAGACATCGACTTTGCGATCAACACCCATTGGCACTTCGATCATGCCGAGGGCAACCTCGCACTGGGTCCACAAGGCACGTGGCTGGTGAGTCAGAAAAACTCACGCGACATGATGATGAGTGATCACATCATCAATCTCGTCACCATGCAGTACGCGCAACAGGCTTATCTTGCCAATGCGCTGCCGCACGTGACCTATGACGACACGATGCAGTTCCACTTCAATGGCGAGCAGATCGACCTGTTGCATGCAGGTCCTGCACACACCACGGGTGATACGGCAGTGATTTTTCGTGGCAGTAACGCGGTACATCTGGGTGACGTGTTCAACAACTCCGGTTATCCCTTTATCGATGCGGACAACGGTGGCGACCTGACAGGTGTTATCAATTTTTGCAAGGCCGTACTGGCGACCATCGATGCGAAAACGGTCGTCATTCCCGGCCATGGCCCTATCACCAACCAGGAAAAACTGTCTGCATACGTGGCGATGCTGGAAACGTTGCGTGGTCGTATTCTAGAGATGGTGAAAGCCGGCAAGACTCTCGAAGAAGTGGTTGCTGCGAAGCCCACCCACGACTTCGACAGCGTGCACGGTGATTCGACCAACTTCGTGAATCGCGCCTATACGAGTCTCAAGCGCGAGGTATCGGGCTCATGATCCGCATCATCTTTTTGCTCCGTAAGAAAAAAGACCTCTCTCGCGAGGAGTACTACCGTTACTGGCGGGAGGAACATGGCCCACTTGTCGCGAGCCACGCACGCAAACTCAACATGTTGCGGTACGTGCAGGTGCATACGATTCAGGACGATTCTGCCAATGCCGCTATGGCCGAAGCGCGAGGTGGCATGGAGCCGGCGTATGACGGTGTGGCTGAAGTGTGGTTCGAGAATCGAGAAGCGCTCGTTCATGCGACCAGCACCGCAGCGGGACGCGCGGCTGGTGCTGCACTGGTTGAAGATGAAGCCAAGTTCATCGATCTCGAAAACTCACCCATCTGGCTCGCCCACGAACATCCGCAGGTCAATCCAACACCCGAGAATATCGTCGCGACACCACGCAGTGGCTACGTGAAGTTGTATTTCCCGCTGCGCGCGCGACGTGAGATGACGGAAGCCGAGATGCAGCGTTATTGGTATTCAAACCATGGGCCACTCATTCGTCGGCAAGCGGCGGGATCGGGGATTGCACGCTATATACAGGTACACAGGATCGAAGATCCCATTGAGGCGGATCTACGTGCAGCCCGGGGCACCAAGGTGGATTCGTACACCGGACACGCTGAGCTTTGGTTCGAGCGGGCGGTGATCTCCACACCTACGCCCGAACGACGTGAAGCTAACCAGCGCGCTATCGAGGATGAAGCCAAGTTCATCGACTTCAAGCGCTCATCCATGTGGCTTGCCAAAGAGCATGTGTTTGTTGATCACCGGTAGCCGCTGAGGAATCGATCCTGGGGGGGGGTAGATCCAGAGCGGTAGATCTAGAGAGGGGCCGCCATCCTTCCGCGATCAGGCCTCATTAAATCGTCGTCGACTCCACACGGTCGCCGCAAGTAGCGCGCCTGCCATGATCAGCCCCAGGCTTTTGGTGGCAAGCGCTTCGCCCGTCACGGGAAAGCCATTGTCATCACCAGGCGAAAAATCGAGATCAATTTGTTGCGCCAGGAATCGACTGAAGTAGGACGTGTCAAAAAGCAGCTCTTCAAACACAAAGAGCAGCAGTGGGACGATAAACGCGATCAAGGTCGGCGAGCGGGGTGCGGCTGATCCCACCAACATCCCCCACGCCAGAAACGGCGCGAGCCAGACACCGAACCAGAGTCCAAACATCAGGAGTTGCGCAAGCCCAGACCAGAAGCCGACATCCGTCAGCAGGTGCGCGATCAGCGCCTCCGCCGAGTAGATGTCGATCACGATGGCGATTATCACTTGCGCAATGATCACGGCCAGGACTGTCGCCCAGGTCGTTAACCAGCCGAGAAAGACAAATTTGGCGAGTACGACCTTGGTGTCGCTCACCGGCATCGACTTCCAAAAAAGAATCGAACGGTCTTTGCGTTCGTCCCACGTCACACTGACCGAAAGCACTGTCAGGACCAGCACGAGCAAAATGAAAAACGGCGCTGCGATTACCGCCTGCAGGTTCTGGAAACTACCGCCGTCGACGACGTCATCCGAGTCGATGTCGAACTTCAGCGGCGGAACGCTCGCGACGGGGTGCGGTTGATACGTGTTGAATCGCGCAGGCATCACGCGAAATTCGCGCTGGGTAGGGGGGCGGCGTCCACCATAAACAGCTGCGTACGATCTCGCGGTTGGAGCCCCTGAAGAGCAGGGGGAAGCGCCGGGAATTCTTGCGCATGGTCATCCAGATCGATGTCGACGGCGATGCGTTCGCTGAATAACGCTGCGATGACGATGGCAAAAACAAGGATGGCGAGAACGGCAGCAGGTGGAAACACCAAGGCCGTGCGGTGCTCCTGCCACTCGCGTTTCAAGAGTGCGACGAAAGATGTGGTGTGGGTTGGCATGACGTCACGCATGCTGCGGCCCCTAGGTGGCAACAAAGAGTTCAACGAGGTTCGGCGTGGTGGTTGCACCGAGTCCATCGAGCGTCTGTCTCAGTTGATTGCGATACAGGTATTCGACGCCAGAAAGTGTCGGGCGCCGGGAGAGGAATGTTCCGGGCACTGTAGCCCCCGCATTGGTTGTCAGTTTGATGAACTGAGCGCGGATGTCGTCGATGGACTCGGCGAGCACACTCTTACCTTTGCGGATGAAGACCACATCCGTCAGAACGTGCTCGATTTCACGCACTTCGTGGGTGGTGACCAGGATGGAACGTCTACCTTCCATGAAGTCGCCGAGAAGCGTGTCGTAGAACTGTTCGCGGTAGAGCACATCAAGACCGAGTGTCGGTTCATCCAGCACAAGGAGCTTTGTGTTAATGGCGAGAATCAACGACAAGTGCAGTTGCACCTGCATGCCCTTGGACAGCCCGCCGATCGTGCGTGACGCCGTTACCGGCGTTTTTGCCAGCAGTTGCTCTGCCTTGTCACGATCAAATGCCGGGTGCACGGCTTCAACGTGATCAATCAGATCACACACCCGCATCCAGCGCGGCAGAATGCCCGTGTCAGGAATGTACGCAACTTCGCGCATCAGTGATTCTCGCTGCTTCCAGGGATCACAGCCGGCGACGTTGAGATGACCACTGTCGAGTCGAGTGAGGCCGAGCAAAGCCCGCAGCGCCGTGGTTTTGCCTGAGCCGTTGGGACCGATCAAGCCAACGATGCGTCCAGGTGAAACTGCAAGATCAAATCCGTCGAGTGCATTAACGGCGCCGAATTTTCGCGTCAGGCCTCTGGCTTCGATGACGTTTGCAACGTTCGCGACACTCATGGTTGTTCATCCGACAACAGAGAAGGGAGATCGATATCGAGGGCACTGATGCGCGCCCGAATGCGTGGCCACTCAATCCGCAGAAACGATTCACGTTCACTCGCAACTGCGCGAGCTCGGGCACCTTCGACGACGAAGAGACCGAGACCACGCCGTTTCTCCAGAAGCCCTTCTTCGGTGAGCATTTGATACGCACGTGTCACCGTCAGGGGATTGATACGTTCTTCAGCCGCCACTTGCCGGACAGAAGGCACGGGATCCCCTTCGATCAGCGAGCCGGTGAGGATGCGGTGCAGGACCGCCTCTTTAAGCTGCTGATAGATCGGTTGGCTGTCATGCCACTCTTGCATAAGGCTGCTCTGCTTAAGAACCCGGTTGGTGTGGTGGTTTATTACTGTATTACTAAAGTAACACAGTAATACGGATTGGCAAGCGCGATTTCAGTGACTGCGGGGGAGGAGCAGTGATAGGGATGCGCGATGTCAGAGGGCGTGGACGTGCGGGAGCACTTCGTCCACGAACTTCTTGTCGCGCAGGTCCAGGTGCAAGAGGCTAATGCCAATGGCCTTTAACTGTTTGATTTTATTGACGATAGAGCGCGGGCTGCCGATAAGTCGGGTGCAGTAGCCCTCATTGGTGTCGAGGTGTGAAAGCGGGTCTTTGTCATCGGCCCACATTCCGGATGCACCGGCGACCCGCGCCTTCCTTTTTTCAACGAGGGCAGGATCGAGTCGAACCAGACGCGCATCGATCTCAGCCCAGGCTTCTGCGTCGGTGTCCCTGCAGAGGGGGGCCGCATAGACAGCGAATCGTACGGTCCGGCGTTGCCCTGCAGCGAGTTCTCGCACGGTACTGATGATGCGGCTGAGTTTTTCTTCTGTGCCGCCGTTGAGGAACATCCAGTCTGAGTGGGACGCGGCCATGGCCATTGCTGCAGGGCTTTGGCCACCTTGAAAAATCTCAAGTGGATGATGAGGGCGCGGTTCCATAACAAGTTGGTTCACGTGATACCAGTCACCCTTAAATGAAAAGGGATCTCCTGACCAAGCCGCCTTCAAAACGTCGATGAACTCTCTGGAGCGCGTGTAGCGAGCATCGTGAGTGAGTGCATCAACTCCGTACATCGCAAACTCCTGCAGATTCCAGCCACTGGTGACATTGATGGCCCAGCGACCAGGATGCAGCGATTCGATCGATGCTGCCCACTTTGCGAGAACAGTAGGAGAGAAAAACCCCGGGTGGATGGCTGTAACCAGACGAATGCGCGCTGTAACGGCCGCGATAAAACTAGTCATCGCGAGACAATCCAGTGATGAACCTTCGATCTCTTCGCCACTACCCCACCAACGCTGTGCGATGAGGAGATGACTGACGCCGAGGGCTTCGACGTTCTGTACGTGAGCACGTACAAGGTCGCGCAGGTCATCACCCACCGGCGCGTTACGAGTGTGTCGATCAACCAGCTGTGGTCCTTGAAAAACAGTGGGTGCCCAGGTGCACGTGTACATGAGGCCATCGTGCCACAATGTGGACCAAGTCGGTCAAGCCGGGCGCAGACGGGACAGTAGAACATGACGGATCGTCTTTCGATGGAAGAGGTTCTGGATCGGGACAGAGGCATTCTCGAGCACTTTGGTATGCAGGTCCTAACGCTTGGTGCAGGCACGTGTGAGCTGCAAGCCACCGTCAAACCCGAACTGATCAATGCTGCGGGCTTTGCTCATGGCGGGCTAATGTTTGCGGTTGCGGATAGCGCCTGTGCTTATGCGACAGGATCGCTCGGAGCCCGCGGCGCGACGATCTCGTCAGGTTTTAATTTCTGCAAAGCAGCCCGCGCAGGAATGACGATTCACTGCGTGGCCGAGGTCATCAGCCGAAGTCGGCGGCTGGTCACGCTCGGCGCGCGTCTCAGCGACGCGTCCGACCAGCAATTGTTAGCCCACGGTACGTTTACCTTCATGTTACTGACGGATTGATAACGCCATCACGTTTGTCCCCTGTTGTGGCACACGCTGTGACGGCGGCCATGCCGAGTGGGTCGCAGTGATTTGTATCCCGCTCACTACACTTGTTGTGTGAAACGGAGATTTGTCAGCGTGCTGGGGTTATGCCTCTGCATCCTTCTGGGGTGTGGTGAGCTATTGGCTGACCAAGAGCGTCCGGTGGAGGCGAATCTCCTGATTGATTCTCGAGAGTTGGATGGCAGCTACAAGCTAAGCCGTATCGCCGAGTATCAGAAATCAGCGCGAGAAACCCAGGTCCCCGACGAACACGCCTGGGAACGCCATTCCGCCGACCTCATCAATCTCGGATTCTCCAAAGACGCTCACTGGATTCGCATTCGCTTCCAGGTGACTGAAGAGCCACATCACGGCGACGCCTGGCTGTTTGAACTGGGCACGGCTAACGCCCGGATTGTTGACCTGAGTCATCGCTTCAACGGCAAAGAGCTGGCAGTTCACCGAACAGGATCCGGCGTCCCCTTTGGTGCCCGCGCTGTTCGTTATCGCAAGCTGACCTATCCGGTACAGATGTTGCCAGGGCAGCACGAACTGTTGTTGCGTATCGAAAGCCATTCGAGTGTTTCTCTTGAACCGGTGTTGTCGTCACGCAGCCATTGGCTGGCCCACGTGCTGACAGACGAACTGGTCGCCGGTGCCTGGCTTGGACTGATTGCAATATTGGTGCTCTACAACGTTGTCGTCTTTATCCGCGTGCGCGATCCGGTGTTTGGCTACTTCGGGTCTGCATTAACGGGCTCGTTGTCCTGGTTGATGGCGGAGAGTGGGGTTTCTCCTCACCATATCTACCCTGACAACCCGGGTATCCATGACTTCGTCTTACGGTTCTCGTTAGGTGCCATGCTGGCTGGGCTGTCGTTTTTCTCGTGAGCGTATCTTTCTGTAGAGCGATGGTCCCCGGTTTTGTCCAGGACGTTCTTTGTCGTGGCTTCCGTCATCTCTGTCACCTTCCTCTTTCCGGTGTTCAGGAACTTTCCGGCCGTCGGCACGCTGATGGTGATCGGAACACTCGTGTTAAGCATGGCCGCAGCAATGATTGCGACGCGACGTCGTATCGAAGGAGCCTTGAGCTACCTCGCTGGTCTTCTCGCTTTCACGACCGGCACCGCCATTGTTGCCGCTGAGCACAATGGCGCTCGGTTCGATTCGGTCTGGGTCGACTATGCCTTGCAACTGGCCGCGGTAGGTCTTGGTTTCCTTGGCTCACTCGCCTTGTCTACGCGATTGCGGGAAGCCCGAGCTGGCCAGACGCAAGCGGTGGATGAAGCCGCGGCCAAAGGCAGCTTCCTCGCCAACATGAGCCATGAAATCCGCACGCCACTGAATGCGATTGTTGGTTTCACGGACTTGATGCGTACCACACACCTGCAACCGGAACAGAAATCGTTCCTGGATCGCATTCAGGTGGCTTCGCGCCACCTCCTGGAACTCGTCAACGATGTTCTCGACTTCTCCAAAATGGAAGCCGGCAAGATTGCTTTGGGGGCAGAGCCGATTCGTATCGGTGATCTCCTCGAAGAGATACGGGAACTCTACGGCTTGCGAGCCCAGCAACAGGGACTGACTCTGGCGGCCCATGCTGACTCTGATTTGAAGGATGGCTTCTACGGTGATCGCCTGCGCCTGCAACAGATTCTCGGAAATTTGGTAGGCAATGCCCCCAAATTCACCAGTAAAGGCGAGATTGAGGTTTATGTAAGGAATGCAGGGCAGATTCGCACTTCCGATGGCGTTGTCGCCGATCTCGTTTTTAAGGTTCGGGATACAGGCATCGGCATTACCGAAGCTCAAAGCGTTAAGCTCTTCAGACCGTTCACTCAGGCTGATGCTTCGACCACGCGTCAATACGGTGGCACCGGGCTTGGACTTGCGATCTGCAAACAGCTGGTGGAGCTCATGGGTGGCAGCATGCAGCTGTAGAGCGAGCCGGGGCTTGGTTCAACGTTTACGTTTACCGTGCCACTCAAAGTGGATGACCTCGCTGATACACGTGCTATTGAACGCTCCAAGGAAAATCTTGAGAGCGACAGCACTTTGGCAGCCCAATTGGAGGGACTCAACGTCCGCCTCGTCGAGGACAATGCGACCAACCAGTTGCTTGCCAAGACGATGCTCGCCAAGTATGGCGTGTCATGCACTGTCGCTAACCATGGCGGTGAGGCGCTTAACTTGCTCGAGCACGACCAGTTCGATGCGATTTTGATGGATTGCCAGATGCCAGTCATGGATGGTTATGCCGCCACGCGGGCGATCCGTAGTGATGAACGTTGGATGGACACTCCAATCATAGCGATGACCGCCAATGCGATGGCCGGTGACCGTGAGCGTTGCATCGAGGCCGGCATGAACGACTATGTTGCTAAACCCGTGCGCATGCACGATGTCGTCTCTGTGCTCATCGCGTGGACACGTGATCGCAAGCGGCGAGAACCCAATCAGTTCCGTGAGAGAAAGCAGGCCGTTTCGATGTGATAGGTCTGCGGCATCATGTCGATGATGTCGACGCTGCGCAGCTTAAACCTCGCTGCAGTCAACGATTCGAGGTCACGGGCCAACGTCATCGGATCACACGAAACGTAGACTACATGACGCACCTTCGAGTCCGCAATGCGCTGGCAGAGCCGTTGTGCCCCTTCTCGTGGTGGATCCAACAGGATGCAATCCGGTTTGTCCGACCACGTGAATGACTCCGCGTCTGCGCGATGACAGGTGGCATCAAGGCCCGTGAGGTTGTCGCGGAGCAGCGCGACCGCCAGTGGTTCTGACTCAACAGCCGTTACAGAACATCCGACCTTCGCAAGATCAAAGGTAAAGTTCCCGATGCCTGCGTGAAACTCAAGGACGTTCTGCGCGTTGATGGACTGCACTGTCCGTACAACGATGTTTCGAAGTACTGCATCCTGCGCGGCGTTCGCCTGGGTGAAAGAGCGTGCACTGGCCCTGAGCCCGCGGTCATCGAGATCGATGGTTGCACTGCCAGAAGTGCGGGTATCCGCGCCACTGGTGCCGATCAATCCCGCGAACCCTTCCAGAGCTGGTGCCATGAAGGCGTCGAGCCATGAGTTCGATGGCGTCCGTGAATGAACCGCGATGTGGATGTCTTCGTTGTGATTGGCGAGCAGTTCGATTTCGCCGCGTCCGCTGCCGGCCGCACGAAGTCGCTGCCAGAGTCGCGGGAGGACGGGGTCCAGTGCCGGTACCAGCTGCATGCAATTAGATAGACCGACGATCTGATCGGATTGGCGTGCGAGGAAGCCTGCGTGAAGTTCCTTGTCCGCGCGAAACGTCAGGCGTGCGCGGCGTCGGTAATCAAAAGGTGCAGGCGCAGGATGGTGTGTGATTTCTGGATTACCAAAACGCTGCAGTGCTCGTTCGACGATGGCTCGTTTGGCTGCGAACTGGGCAGGGTAGTGAACGTGTTGCCACTGACAACCGCCACAGGCGGGGTAGGATTCACAAGGTGCCGCGACACGATCAGCACCAGCTTCGACGATCTGAACTATGTCTGCGCGAATGAAACGTCGGTTTTTTTCGCGAATCTGCACGTCCACCAAATCACCGGGTGTCGTGCCCGGCACAAAAACCACGGTTCCCTCATGTCGGCCTACGCCGTCACCGCCGAAGGCTAGACTGTCGATACGAACCTGGAGCGAAGATTTCATAGATTGCTCAATTCATCTGAAGCGCGTAAGCGACGAGTGCGGGGAGTGTCAAGAACGACAGCAGGGTCGACACCAGAATGACAGCAGCCACACGTTCTGGCTGGCGATCGAATCTTTCAGCGAAAACATAGTTGAACACTGCCGCAGGCATGGATGCCTGCAGAATGACGACGCCAGCTACGGTACTTTCAAGATCGAGCAGGAAAATCATGGCGAGTCCCGCACAGAATCCGACGCCTAAGCGGGACACAGCGATGATGGTGGCAGTGCCGAGCCCGGTGACTTTCAAGCTTGCGAGTGAATTTCCTAGCATCAAGAGCATCAGCGGAATAACAAGTCCCCCAACGAGTTTGGTGGTGTTGATCACGAACTCGGGAAGTTGAAAGTCGAACCCGCGAACGATCAATGCTGCGGTAACCGCCCAAATCACTGGCTGACGAAAGAGTTGTGCCGGAGAAAACTGCCCGGACGAAATGGAAAGTCCGAGGGTGTATTGCGATACGGAGTTGATGAAAAAGTAGGAGATGGCCAGCGCCAGCCCAGTTTCTCCGAAGGCCATGAGCGACAGCGGCAGGCCCATGTTGCCGGTGTTGGGATGAACGAGCGCAGGTAGGTAGGTCGTTAGTGGCTCCCGCATCACTCGGAGCAAGACCAAACCCACGATGAGCGACGTAACAAGCACGCCCACGGACGCGAGTAAGACAGATCCGAACGCGGCAGGGTCAAGTTCGATGGTGGTGAGCGATGAGAAGATCAGGCAAGGCGAACCGAGGTTCATCACCAGGCCACTGATCGTCGTATTGTCGAAGGCGCCACCACGTTTCGCCCATACAAACCCGAGTCCGGCGATGAGGATGGCGGGCGCGATGACGGTAAAGATCTGCGCGAGCATGCAGACTTGGGTTCCTTGATGCAGCGAAGCATTGTACGCAGGAACTCAGGAAACGAATGGGTGGAAGCGGTGTTGGCTGCGGTTACCAGACCGGTATCGAACACGCTCCGCCGCGCAGAAATGCCTCAATTTCATCGTGACGTGCAGCGGCGTCGCGCTCACCCATGTGAATCAAGGCGCCAAGGTATTCCGGCTCAAAGTTGACCATTGAGAGCGCATCGGCACTCTTCATATGTTCACCCGCGAAGCCACGCTCAAAGAACCGGAAGGCTTTTGGCATTCGGAATTCGTTTTCTTTGGCGAGCACCCCAAGGTCCTGTGATGGCCGGAGCACCATGACTTCGACCGGTCGCATACCGTTGCTGATGCCTTCGCCGGTTGCATGGATCAACTTGTTAACGCGGGTCATCTGCAGCGCGTCGTAGTCAAGGTTGTCGAGGAAAATCGCGTTCAACATGATGCCGGCGATTTGTGCGGGGGCAGGGTAGGGTGAAATTTCCGCAGCGTCTGGTCTTGGTGTCTGCGTAGGCCGCTTGCGTGGTGACACTGCGAGAATTCGGGTCGCACCTAGATGCAAGGCCGGAGAAAGGGGGGCTGTTAGTCGTATCCCACCGTCTCCATGCCAATGATTGTTGATCGGGACGGCGGGGAAAAACAGCGGCAGCGCTGATGATGCCAATACGTGCGACAACGTCAGCTGGGTGAATCGTGTATCGAGCTGTCCGCGGCCAAGCAACGGTTCACCATCGGATTCGATCCACACAGTCGAGCGCCCACTATTGTAGTCGGTGGTCACCAGTGCCAGAGATTCGAGTGCGCCGATGCGGATGTTCTCCGCGATGCCCACGATGCGATCACCATCGACATGGAGATTGCGCTGCAGATACCTCTGCAGGGGCTCGGTGTCTACCATGCCGCGCATGCGGTCCCGGCCGAGTTTTCCAGCCGTCAGGATTGGCAACGCCGCGGATAGAACTTTGCCAAGTAGGGCGCCGATGCTGGCTCGATAAACCAAATCCGTATCGAGGCCGAGCCAAAGGTTACGCAGCGCCTCAACAGAATCCCGCCAAGAACCGTGATAACTGCCAAGATGCACGGCGTTGATTGCACCTGCCGAAATGCCGGTGAGGATTTGCGGGCGCCAGTCCGGAATCGTACGAGCGATATGTTGCAAGCACCCCACTTGATACGCAGCGCGTGCACCGCCTCCGGCAAGAAGTAAAGCGTGTTTGTCCAAGTGATCCATGCAGTTACTTTGAAGCCACTACCACAACCATAGTACCGGTGGGCAGCCGTGACAGGTTAGAGGTGCGTCCAGATAATGGGCTAGCTTCTTTCTGCGTTGCTCCGTTGCTCCGTTTCTACGTTCACGTCTGACCTTCGCATCCGACGTTTAGATCTGTTTTGTTTACTGATAAGGATTTCTATGTTTCGCAACTTGCGCCTGTATCGGATACAGAGCGAATGGCCCGTCACCGAACAAGCGCTTTCAGCCGTACTCGAAGAGCGCGTTTTCAAGCCCTGCGGCGCCTACACCGAGCAGAGCGCTGGTTTCGAGTCCCCCGCAGGTGATGCCGATGTGCAATTTGCAAGGCGCGTGGGTGGCGCTGATCTCCTGCGCCTGCGCATTCAGACCCGCTTGTTGCCGGCGGCAGCCGTCAATGAAGCCTTGGAGGACCGGATCGAACAATTCCGCAAACGTACCCAAAGAGATCCGAGTCGCAAGGAAAAACGTGACCTAAAGGATGAAGTGCATGCGGAGTTGATGCCTAAAACGCTGCTCAAGTCGCAGCGCCTTTGGGGGCTGTACATCGTGAAAGAGAACCTTCTCGGGATCGATACGTCTTCCGA
This sequence comes from Gammaproteobacteria bacterium, assembly GCA_005799745.1. Taxonomy (GTDB): domain Bacteria; phylum Pseudomonadota; class Gammaproteobacteria; order Pseudomonadales; family Azotimanducaceae; genus SYFY01. The sequence continues at coordinate 3,741 of SYFY01000038.1, read as the reverse complement.
AACCCAGGCTGAGCTGTTCCTCGACACCCTGCGCAGTGCACTGGGTGGTCTCGAAGCGATCCCACTGACTTTTAAGGAATCACTTGGGCGCTTGATGTCACAGATTTTCCTGGGGGCGGGCCCCACGCAGTTCCATGCGGGTAGAGAGTGCCGAATGCTCGACACCGCTGCGGGTAAGGCGTCGGTGAGCTGGATGGACATGGAGCTGACCTCGGCGGCGGTGCAGCGGCATGTCAAGGACGGGCTCACGTTAGATCGCCTGGCGATTACCTTCGATGAAGTCGTGACCTGTGTGATCGACCAGCAAGGCGTCATTCGCAAACTGCGCATCGAAGGTCTTGCCGAGGCAGAAGATGAAGTCCAGGACGAACATCCCTTGGCGCTTCTCGACGCCAAGTTCGTGCTGATGGCCGGCATGATCCAACGACTACTCCGGGCTTTGAAGAAGGAACTGCGGGGTTTTGGGTGAATCCGTGCCTTAAGGGGCTTGTCAGTAGTTCGACCTGCCAATACCGAATCAAGCGTGGTTATACGGCCAGTAGTTGCATGTGTCGGCAGCCCGTGCTAACGCGGGCTTTGAGTTTGTGCGTCGCTGAAGAAACAAAAAAAATACAAAGACATGCGTGAGGAGATTGAGACGTGGCGCGAGGCTGTGGTGTAATCCAGGTGCTGGTCGCTCCTCGGTGGCCGGCATTGGCAGTCAAGTTCACGCATCCGACTTCATTCAAATTAGAACATTGGATGGTTTGAACGACTGCGGCGCTTCGGTCTTTCCTGAGTTTGGGGGGAGGAAAGACCACGAGATCAACAGGTAAGCAGGCGTACGTCCTGAATGCTTGGGTGACCTTGAGCGAATATGGGTCCTCGCGACCTTGCCGGAACGTCCCTCCTCGGAACAACCTGTAATGCAGAGGCGGTGGACGCGTCATGATGAAAGTTCGAAACGGCACAGTTACACATATTGCGCGAGCGGTCTTGGCGTTGGCATTCCTGGGTGCAGGAACCTATGCCTTCGCAGCGCTCGGCTCGACCGAGAAGCTCGATCAGCTGCTGCTCGCGCAAGCCGCGGCGGATAACGCTGCTCAGGCTGCGCAGAAAAGTATCGAAACGATGGATGATCAGACCCAAGAGGTCGCCCAGCGTTATCGTCGCATTCTCGAAAACACCCGCAGCGTGAAGGACTATACGGACCATCTGCGTAAGCAAGTCCAATCTCAACGCGATGAGCTCGCCAGCATTCAGCGGCAGCTCGACAGCATTGATGCCACGGCGCGTGATGTTTTTCCGCTGATGCAACGCATGGTCGCTTCGTTGGATCAGTTCGTAGAGCTCGACGTTCCGTACATGATCGAAGAGCGACGTAAGCGCGTTCAAGGACTGAAGGGCATCATGGATCGCGCTGACGTCACAGTTTCTGAAAAGTATCGCCGGATTCTCGAGGCGTACCAGATCGAGATGGAAGCCGGCCGCACCATGGAAGCCTATGACTCGACCATCGGCGAAGGGGATGCCAGCAAATCGGTTTCGTTCCTGCGTGTCGGTCGTGTTGCGCTGGTCTATCAGACCACCGACGGCAGCGAGACAGGATATTGGGACAAAACCCAGAAGGCTTGGGTGATCAACAACGACTATGCACACGACGTTCAGGAGGGACTGCGGATCGCCCGAAAGATGAAGGCACCCGACCTCCTGCATTTGCCATTGCCAGCTCCGGTGGAGGAATAAGAGCCATGAAATCTCCAATTAAATCCCTCGCAGCCGCGCTGTGCCTCTCTATTGGTGCATTGTCGCCGGTGGCCATGGCCGCAGCATCGCTCGACGAGCTGATGAAAGAAGTCCGTGAAGGCCGAGCGGCTGAGGCGCGTGAAGCTGCGCAGCGTGAAGCCGACTTTAAAGCTGCTCGTGCGGAGCAGACCAACATGTTGCGCAAGGCTGAAGCCGAACTTGCAGCAGCCGAGGCAGATAGTGCTCGCCTGTCGTCAGAGTTCGACGCCAACGAAACTTCGATCAGCCAGCAGAACGCATTGCTCCGGCAGCGCGAGGGTAACCTCGGTGAGCTGTTCGGCGTAACACGCCAAGTGGCTGGTGACACCGCCAACAACATTGAGCAATCGATCATTTCTGCCCAGTTGCCGGGCCGAACTGCGTTCCTTCGGGATCTGGCAGGTGCGAAGACGCTGCCTTCGATTGTTGAACTCGAGCGCCTTTGGTTCGACATTCAGAACGAGATGACACAAAGCGGTAAGGTCGTGAAGTATGACGGCAAGCTCGTTGCTGCCAACGGCGAATCCCTCCCCGCCAAAATCACCCGAGTGGGTCCCTTTGCGGCCAGTTCTGATGGTCAGTTCCTGATTTACCAATCGTCACTCGAAGCGCTCAGCGTGCTCCCCAAGCAAGGCATGTTGTCGGCTTTCAAAGGTTCGGTTGAATCGGTCGAAACTGCGACAGACGGATATATCCGTGGTGTGGTTGACCCCGGTCGCGGCGTAATTTTCGGCCTGTACAGCCAGCGCCCCGACTTCTGGGAGCGTATCGACCAAGGCGAGGCGGTGGGTTACGTCATTATCCTCGTGGGTTTGGCCGGCGTGCTCTGCTGGATCTGGCAGGTCATCTATCTGATCGGCGTACGTGCACGCGTTTCCGCTCAGCTCAAGAACCTCGATGCCCCCAAAGACGACAACCCGCTGGGTCGTGTGATGCTCGCGTTCCGGGGTGACAAGAACAACATCGAGGAAGAGTTCGATGTCGCCGAACTTCGAATTTCCGAAGCTGAAGCCCGGGAGATTCCGAAACTCGAGCGCTTCCAGTCGTTCCTCCGATTGGGTGTGGCGGCAGGTCCTCTGCTCGGTCTGATCGGAACGGTTATCGGTATGATCGTCACCTTCCAGGCGATCACGGAATCCGGCTCTAGCGATCCAAAGTTGATGGCACAAGGTATCGGTCAGGCGATGATCGCGACAGTGCTGGGTCTCGGTATCGCGATCCCGCTGCTGTTTGGCAACTCTGTGCTGCAATCCATGTCTCGTGGACTCGTGCAGATGCTCGACGAACAAGCCAATGGCATGTTGGCCGAGAGCATTGAGAGAAGCCGCGGTGCTTGACCTCCTCACGCCCTGGAACGCCATTCAATCGTTGATCGCAGGTGGTGGACCGTTCGTCATCTGGATCTTCATCAACGGCGTGCTGCTGTGGGGCCTGAGTTTCGAGCGGTGGTGGTACTTCAGCAGAGTACTGCCTCGTGAGATGGACGAAATGCTGCAGCGCTGGCACAGTCGACCGGACCATGTGTCTTGGTGTGCTCGGCAGATTCGTGTGGCGATGGTGTCTCGGTTGAACTCGAATATGAGCGCGAACATGCCGGTTCTGCTGGTCATGGTGCCGATGGCGCCATTGCTCGGTCTGATCGGTACCGTCAGCGGTATGCTCGAAGTATTCGACTCGATGGCCATCCGCGGATCCGCCGATGCGCGCACGATGGCGGACGGCGTTTCCGAAGCCATGATCTGCACATTGACGGGTCTTGCAGTGAGTATTACCGGGCTGCCCTGGCTGCACCATTTCCGTCAGCGCGCACGTGAACAAACAGAATTTTTTCAGGACAAGCTGACCTTCTGACAGGTCAGCCTCTTGGCACCAACATGGCACTAACATGGCACTGAAAAGACACTCGGTACATGAAGCGGAGTCGTCGCACGGTATCGATCTTGCGCCGATGCTCGACTTCGTACTCAACCTGCTCAT
>SYFY01000037.1 GCA_005799745.1 Gammaproteobacteria bacterium | reverse complement strand
CGCGACCCTCATGATCATTTCCGGTGGTGTGAACATTTACCCGCAGGAAATCGAAGACGTGATGATCCTGCATCCAAAGATCGCCGATATCGCGGTGATCGGCGTACCGGATGAAGAGATGGGTGAAGCGGTGAAAGCCGTGGTGCAGCTCGCTGAAGGCATTCCCCAGTCACCTGGGGTCGCGGAAGAGCTGCTCATCTATGCGCGTGAACATATCGCGCACTACAAATGCCCACGTTCTCTCGACTTCATGGACGAGTTGCCGCGACTGCCCACCGGCAAGTTGTATAAGCGGCTGATCAAGGATCGGTATTGGGGGAAGACGGATTCGCGGATTGTGTGAGTAACAGTCGACGTGTCTTGACGAACCTGCACTCCTGCAAGAACTGCTACTAGAAGGAGCATCCGTGCGCGCCATTGTCTCCAGCCCCGACGGTCCAATCCTCGTTGAACATCCTGAACCTTTGCCAGGTCCTGATGACATTCTTGTCAAAGTTCGTACCGCCGCGCTCAATCGTGCAGACCTCGGCATGTTGCGAGGTGGCGCGCATGGACGCACTGGCGGCATGGGGCAACCACTCGGTCTCGAATGGGCAGGCGAAATCGTCGCACTGGGCGAAAACGTTTCGGGATGGAAAACCGGTGATCGCGTCATGGCGACGGGTGGGGGCGCTTATGCCGAGTTTGCCCTCGGCGCAGCACGTCGCATGTATGCGATCCCACCGAACATGAGTTTTGAAACCGCGGCCACGCTGCCAGTCGCGCTCAACACCATGCACGACGCCATCGTCACCAACGGCCAACTTAAGCCGGGCCAGAGCATTCTCATCCAGGGCGCGAGCTCAGGTGTCGGATTGATGGGCCAACAAATCGCCAAGTTAATGGGTGCCGGGCTCGTTTTGGGTTCATCCACGAATCCTGAGCGCCGCGCAAGGCTCACTGAATTCGGCGCAGATCAAGCCATCGATACGAGCGACCCGGAGTGGGTGAAGCAGGTACTTGATGCGACCGACGGCAAAGGTGTCGATGTACTGATCGATCAACTGTCCGGTAGCTTCGCCAACGGCAGTCTTCTGGCGACAAAGATCGGCGGGCGCATCGTTAACGTCGGTCGTTTGGCTGGCGACAAGGCTGAATTCAACTTCGACTTGCATGCGCTAAGGCGAATTAACTATGTCGGGGTGACATTCAGGACACGGAACACAGCTGAAGTTGAACGGATCGTTGAGCTCGTGCAACGAGACCTTTATTCAGCCATGGCGGACGGGCGATTGAGCCTGCCGATTGATCAGGTGTTTCCCCTGGAAGAAACGCCTGAGGCACTCAGGCGAATGCGGAAGAATCAACACTTCGGGAAGATCGCCGTACGCACGTAACCCAGCAACCGCTCCTTTCGAAGTGGTTTCGCTGATCGGATCAGACGAGGACCATTCCGTTGAGGTCCCCAGCCTCCCTCCACCCGCGCATAATCGCTTCACACTCCATCGGCGTACCACCATAGGTGTTACCTGTGAGGCCATGCCCGAGCTCTGTTCTCCCTTCGCCGTTGTAATATCCGGGTGTGCACTCCTGCAAAAACTGACCTGCATTGTTCTGGCTCTTCTTCACAGTGTCACACCATCCGGCCTCCGCTGCAGCAGAAGGCTCAATAGCCCTTGCCTGTCGCGCTTCGGCGGCAGTGACGATGTAGCTGATGTGCTGACTCTGGTCATCCAGCATGTGAGGGAAGTTGATGGTCAGCGTGTTCTGGGTCAGCCCCATAAAGAAACAGTTGGGAAAGCCATGACTCATCGTTCCATGCAGACTGATAGCGCGTTCGCCCCACTTGTCTGAGAGCCGCACGCCATCGCGACCAATCACGTCGAATCCGGAGCGCCGGGTATAACCGGTTCCTACTTCGAAACCTGTCGCAAAGATGAGGCAGTCGACTTCGTATTCCACACCATTCACGACAACACCTTTCTCCGTCAGGCGATCAACACCTCGCCCGTCGGTATCCATCAGTTTTACGTTGGGTCGATTGAACGTATCGAGATACTCATCGTTGAAACACGGACGTTTGCAGAACTGCCGATACCAGGGTTTGAGTGATTCAGCGGTCTTTCGATCTTTGACGGTGTTATCGACTCGGGACCGCACACCATTCATCTTCGCGTAGTCCGCTAGTTCCATGGCACTCGCGATACCCTCCACAGAGGAGGTGTCGAACTGCTCCTTGCTCATCCCCAACATCACATTGCGGATGATGTCGGTCCAGCCGTCAGCGACCAGGTCTTCATCCTGATAGCCGCCGCTGGCGAGCACGTTGAAGTTGTTCATCCGGCGCTTCTGCCAACCCGCTGCCAGTGACTTCGCCCAATCAGGATCAGTGTCACGATTGTTGCGAACATCGACTGACGATGGCGTGCGCTGGAAGACATAGAGTTGTTTCGAGAATTCACCGAGGTACGGCACGCATTGCACAGCAGTCGCGCCTGTGCCGATGATTCCGACCCGTTTATCGCGCAGGTTCTCAAGACCGCCGAATGAACTGCCGCCTGTGTAGGCGTAGTCCCAGCGCGATGTATGGAAGGTGTGACCCTTGAAGTCATTGATGCCGGGAATTCCAGGCAGCTTGGGACGATTGAGCGGGCCGTTGGACATGATCACGTACCGCGCCTTCATGCGGTCGTTACGGTTGGTACGGATGATCCAGCGATACTCCGCGTCATCCCAGGACATCGTGCTGATCTGCGTTTGCAGGCAAGCATCTCGATACAGGTCGAAGGTTCTACCTATGCGTTGGCAGTGTTCGAGAATTTCCGGTGCGCGGGTGTACTTTTCTTTTGGAATGAAACCGGTTTCTTCGAGCAGCGGCAGATAGATGTAGGACTCGACATCACACTGCGCACCGG
>SYFY01000036.1 GCA_005799745.1 Gammaproteobacteria bacterium | reverse complement strand
CGCACGTCGGGTTTGTCGATGCCCATACCACAGGCGATGGTCGCAACCATAACCACACCGTCTTCGCGCAGAAATCGTTCCTGGTTCCGACGACGTACTTCTGCGGCGAGCCCTGCGTGATAGGGGAGCGCAGTCAGGCCTGTATTCGAGAGCTGTTCAGCGATCTGTTCAACTCGTGCGCGCGATTGGCAATAGATGATGCCCGCGTCACCCTGGTGTCCCGCCAGGAAGGTCTGCAGTTGTCTGGCGGGATCGGTCTTGGGCGCAACCGAATAGCGGATGTTCGGGCGATCAAACCCGGCCACAAACCTACGAGGTTCATGCAACTGCAGACGCGAAACGATTTCTTGCCGCGTTCTCTGATCTGCCGTTGCAGTGAGTGCCATGCGTGGAACGCCGGGAAAACGTTCGGCAAGTACACCCAACCCCAGATAGTCCTTGCGAAAGTCATGGCCCCACTGCGACACACAATGGGCTTCGTCGATAGCGATCAAGGACAGATGACACGATGAGAGCAGGTCCAACGTGTCTTCCATGAGCAGTCGTTCCGGCGCGACGTAGAGCACTTCAACGGTGCCGCTGCGAAGCCCTTCCATCACGGCTTCTCGTTCCCACGAAAGCTGACTGGAGTTGATGAAGGCCGCATTCACGCCGAGGCGTTGCAGCGCATCCACCTGGTCCTGCATCAATGCAATCAGTGGCGAAATGATGACGCCGGTGCCTTCACGCAAGAGCGATGGAATTTGATAACACACCGACTTGCCGCCGCCTGTCGGCATCAGCACGAGTGAATCACCACCTTCGAGTGTGTGGGCGATGATGTCTGCTTGCAGCCCACGAAAGTGCTCGTAGCCATAGCGGCTTCGCAGCAGTGATTCAGCGTCTGCGAGGGATGGGGATTCAGGAGGCACGGATGGGTGTCAGAAGGTGGGAGCAGCCCGAACGGTGATCGTTCGGGCCAAGGCCAGGTTGCCGAGCTTTAGCCAACGACCTGCATGCGAGTGATTTCCGGGGCACCGGCCATCAAGCCTTTGAACCCTGCGCCGGAAGCCTTGAAATGAGCACTCTGACCATGAGCAGCGAGCGACGCTTCGTCCTGGTAAAGCTCCATCACGACGTAGTTGCCGTCTTTGTCCTTGCACAGTGTGTACAGGTGGTTGCCCGGCTCATTGGCGCGGACTTTTGAAGCCAGATCCAGCATGACCTTTTCGAAGTCGGCTTCTTTGCCTTTGGCGACATTCAGTTTGGCGATCACGGCGATCATCTCTATCCTCCCGGGTTGTTAAGCCATGAGTCTGCCCAAGCCCATGCACCGGCGCAAATTGTTATCTCTGCTCGACGTGTACGCCCATGAACATCCAGAAGAAGTCGAAGAAACCCAACGGTTCATCAACTTTGTCGAGCAATACGAACGCTGCTTTCACAATGACTTCTGGGCGGGTCATGTGACCGGCTCGGCCTGGGTAGTTGATCCCGACAGAACCCGCGTGCTGCTGACCCACCATCGCAAGCTCGGAAAGTGGTTGCAGCTCGGCGGCCACAGTGATGGTGATCCGGATATCGTCGCTGTTGCCACTCGTGAAGCAGAAGAAGAATCTGGACTTTCCGTCGAATGCCTGAGTCCGGAGATTTTTGACCTCGACATCCACGAAATCCCAGCGCGAAAAAATGATCCGGCACATTTCCACTTTGATGTCCGGTTCGCTTTTGTCGCCAGGACAGATGGCTTCAAGGTTTCGTCTGAGTCGAATCAGCTCGCCTGGGTACCGATGACCGACCTTCGCCAGTTCACGGAAGAGGAATCCATCCTGCGGATGCAGCGAAAGTGGCTGGGGCTCACGGCGTCGACTCGCCTATAACGTACGGCGAAGGTCTTGGGTTTGGACGCGGTATAGGACAGAATGCGGGCCAGTCGTTGATCGACGATCTCTCCAGCGGGACTAGCTCATCTGGTAGAGCGAAAGCTTCCCAAGCTTTAGGCGACGGGTTCGAGTCCCGTGTCCCGCTCCATTCCAACAGCCCAAGACTTGCGGCAGCGTTAGTGCGCGGCACAGCCACGGTTGGATTCCGCAGCAGAGCTGCGGTTGGCGGCGGGTTCGAGTCCCGCGTCTCGCTCCAATCTTCTAAAGCTGTCGGTTCACGCCACCTTTTCCAGTCGAGCAGGCACGTGTTTGTGCCAGGGTGTTCCCACCCACGGGTCGCGATGGTTCAGCGAAGTCAGCTCGTTCAACGAAACACCATGCACTTGAGACACCCCCTTCGCGTCTGGATAACTCAAGCCCAGGCCGTTCGGTAAAGCGATGGTGCCAGGTTTGAGGCCGTCATCGAATTCCAGTGATACGACGGCTTCTCCTCGCGCCGTCACCAGTTTGGCCTTGGATGACTCAGAAAACCCGAGGCGAGTTGCGTCTGCAGGGTGAATCGAGAGCGCAGCGGGGTTGTTGCTCTTCATCCAGTCTGGGTCGCGTATGGCCGTGTTTGCGGTATATAGCCGACGTTGGCCAGCGGCGAGCAGCAACGGAAGCTCCGCGGGTCGATCAGGCAAGTTGAACTGGTTCAGCGAATCGAGCTCATCGTTCATTTCCGAGATTCGCAGCAGAAGCTTTCCGTCGGAGCGCCGCCACTGGCTGCGATGGCCGATGGGTGTCTGCGAGATGATCACCCCGGAAACTCCGTGGAGGATCGCGTTGAACAGGTTGTTGCCGAGGGCAGGTCCTTCACCCTCGATACCCGCGTTCTGCACCAGATCTGCATTCGACATCGTAAAAACCTGGCAGAGACCCCACAGTGATGCCGCCTCAGCTGTCCCTTCAGGCAGGGTAGGTCCAAGTGTCCGGTACAGCACGTAGGGCGCGTGTTTGGCGATTTTCGGGTTCATCATCGATGGCAACATGGCGGTGGCGAACGCATCGAACCCTTGTTTCGCGGCCTCTGTGAGTGGCTTTAGTTCATCCGCTGAGAAAATGCCCAAGGCTTCGATTAATCGCGCGTGGATTTCCGCTTCCGGGAGTGTGCCTTCCTTGGGCGGCAACAGCGGTCGTCGCAGATGAAAGAAATTGTCAGGGAAATCCATGGGGAAGAAGGTCGCTTCGGCTTTCTCATAGGTCGATGACGCCGGCAACATCCAGTCTGCGAGGGCTGCCGTTTCTGTCATCGCCACATCGATCACCACCGTCATGTCGAGGTGTTCGAAGGCCTCGCGAAAGACCTTGCTGTCCGGTAAGGAGTGCAGAGGATTGGAACTCTCGACGATCATCGCGCGCGTACGAGCAGGATGATCGGTCAGTATCTCCTCGGGAACGACGCTCGATGGCACAAGACCCATGACGATGCGCGCACCGGTTACCGTTGTACGCGGGGTGCCTTCTTCGTAGCCGTTGTCATCCGTGCCCCCGGTGTTACGGCGTTTCCGGTCATCACTCAAAAACGAGACGAGACCGTTGACGATATGTGTGCCCCCCTCAACGTCGAAAGCGCCAGTGAGTACAAAGAGCAGGATGTTGAGATAACTGCAGAGGGTCGAATGCGGTGACATCTCCACACCGAGATCTTCATACACGACGATCTTCCGTGTCGCGGCCATTGCGCGACTGACTTTCTCGATCTCTTCGACGCTGATTCCGCCAAAGGCCGCGTAAGCCGCGATATCGACCTGACCAAGTTGTACGAGGATGCGTTCATAGCCTGCGGTGTGTTCATGCAGCCACGGCAGATTCACCGCCTGGTTTTGGACCAGCCATGCAAGAATGGCGGTGAGCACTCACACGTCTGTGCCTGGTTTGACGGCAAGGTGGATGTCTGCCAGTTCGGCCGTTTCGCTCTTGCGAGGGTCGAGCACGATCAACTTGCGGTTCGGATCCCGTCCGATATCCCGCATCAAGATTCGCGCCTGCTGTATTCCGTTAGATTGCCACGGGTTCTTGCCGACAATAATGGCGACATCATAGTGGTGAAAGTCGCCATGCCAGGTGCCACCGATCATGCGGCCGTTCATCTAGGCAAGGCCGGTTTTTTCCTGAGCCAGGGCATTCGAGCGATAACGCACACCCAGCGCATTGCGCAGTGCCAGTGCATAGGTGCCACCGAGGTGATTCCCCTGGCCGCCACCTCTGTAATACATGATCGATGCACCACCGTGGGTATCGCGGATCGCGGTGAGACCGGCAGCGATCTCGCGAATGGCTGTATCCCAATCCACCGCTTCATGAGTGCCATCGGCGCGGCGACGCAGCGGTGAGGTCAGACGGTCCCGGCCATTCTGGTAGTAGTTGATGCGCGCGGCCTTGTTACACGTATAACCCTGTGAAGCGGGATGGGCACGATCACCTTTTATCTTGGTGATGTTTCGGGTCGATTCATCTACCTGGGCAAGGATGCCGCAGTTGGCATAACAGAGGTTGCATGCCGTCGGTTTCCAGATAGGCTCGCCCATGAAGAACCTCCTGAGGTGTCCTTTCGGGATTTGCGCGTCTGAATGATTGTTGTCATGCAGGAGGATGATAGTCATCATGCTGACTGTCAAGCGTGCTTGTTTTCAGGCACGGGGAGAGGGGACGTATGGGACATTCTCAAGCTGACAAGGCCGCGAGCCGGGTCAGGATACTCGCTGCAGCTACAGCGCAGATGCGCGCAGGTGGGCTCGACTCGGTGAGTGTTGGCAACGTCATGCGTTCTGCCGACATGACTCATGGTGGGTTCTATAACCACTTTGGATCGCGGGCCGAGCTGCTCACGGAAGCGCTTGCATGTGCGCTCGATCAAAGTGAAACGCTGCGCCCCGGGATCGAAGAGACCCGGGCTGATCCCGAAGCGCTGCGACGTTTTGTACGCGCGTATCTCAGCCGTGCCCATCGAGACAATCGCGATTCCGGTTGTGCCATTGCGGGGCTTGCCGCTGAGGTCGGTCGTGCGGAACCTGAATTCCACGAAGTCATGAACGATCACATCGAACAGTTCATCGCGCTGGTTGCCAACGCCTTGGGCGAGGGTCGTGAGGAAGCAGCGATGCTGGCAGTGAGTGCAATGGTGGGTGCGCTGCAATTGTCCAGAGTACTCACGGATACCAAACGGTCTGACTTTCTGCTTAAAGCGGTGCGTGACGCCTTGGGAATACTCGTAGATATACGGGAATAGGTCTCATCGATGACGAGTCTCATTCAATCAGACCGGACGTTTGCGACCCCCCATCAACAGGCGCTGGCGATCCTCGCACAGCTGATGATCCCGGCAGATGGTGAGTTGCCTGCGGCATCCGATGACGTCATCTTCAGTGACCTGTTGGCAGAACTCTCCCGGGATTCCGGCGTAGTGGTCATTGGTTTAGAGTCACTCGAATCGATCCCACCTGAACCGCATGTGGATATAGTGAATCGACTACGCGAGTCGGCCCCCGGCTTCCTGCGATTCTTTGAAACCTGTGTGGTTACTTGTTACTACCGTGACCCTCGTGTGCAACGATCACTCGGCATGCCAGGTCGTGCGCCATTTCCCGGGGGTTATTTCATCGAACCCTCCAACTGGTCACTGCTTGATCCAGTGCGCCAACGGCCGCCGTTCTATAGGGACGTATGAAAAATAGAGGCGTATGAGCAATACCAAAGACATCGTTGATGTGCTAATCGTCGGTGCAGGTGCTTCAGGTGCAGTAGTAGCCTGGAGCCTCGCGGATACACGCATGCGAATCGTCTGTCTCGAACAAGGTGATTGGGTTCGGTCAACGGACTATCCGACGAATGGCCGCGACTGGGAGTCGCGCACTGACTTTTCTGGTACGCCCAATGTACGGAAGCGCCCTGAGGACTATCCCATCGATGACGTTACTTCACCCATCAAGCCGGTGAACTTCAATGGCGTGGGTGGTGGCACGATCCTCTACATGGCGCACTTTCCGCGCTTGCATCCATCGGATTTCCGCACGCGTTCACTGGATGGTGTGGGTGACGATTGGCCGATCACCTATCGCGATCTTGAACCCCACTTCGCCACGAACGATCAGATGATGGGGGTGGCGGGGCTTAGAGGTGATCCTGCTGTTCCCGCCAAAGACGGATTGTTGCCTCCTATCCCATTGGGGATTCTCGGTGAAACGCTCGCCGGTGGTTTCAACGAACTGGGATGGCACTGGTGGCCTTCCGAAAGCGCCATTGCCACGGTGCCGCATAATGGTCGCGACAAGTGTGTGAACCTCGGACCGTGTTCGACAGGGTGTTCCCAAGGTGCCAAGGCGACTGTGGACCTCACCTACTGGCCCGAAGCCATTCGTCGTGGTGTTGAACTACGCACTCGATGTCGTGTTCGCGAAATCACCCTCGATGAGCACGGACTCGCACGCGGTGCGGTTTATATCGACCAACACGGCATCGAACACGAACAACGCGCGCACCTGGTGATCGTGGCGTGTAACGGCATTGGCACACCGCGCCTGTTGCTGAATTCTACCTCGGCCCAATTTCCGGATGGACTCGCCAACTCCAGCGGTCTCGTCGGCAAAAACCTCATGCTCCACTGCATGACGTTAACGGCCGGCGTCTTTGACAAGCCAATGAACGGCTGGCAAGGCCCTATCGGCTGCTCAGTCTGGAGCAAGGAGTTCTACGAGACCGATCCTGCGCGCGGGTACGCGCGGGGTTACACCATGGAAATTCTGCGTGGCAGTGGTCCTGTATCGACAGCCCTGGGCGGTGTGTTGCGTGGAGCGTTGCCTTGGGGGAAAGGTCACCACAGTGTCTTCAGACAGATATTTGACCGCAGCGCGATCATCGTTGCCGTTGGCGAAGACCTGCCTGAAGAGTGTAATCGTGTGGTGCTCGATCCCGCCCATCCTGACAGTTCAGGTATGCCGGGGGTTCGAATTGAATACCGGCTCGGAGAAAACAGCTTGAGCATGCTTTCCCATGCAGGTGCTCGTTCGGCAGAAGTGTTGAAAGCGGCGGGCGCAGTGGCGGTAATGCCGACGCTGACGCAGGGTATTTCCAGTGGTCATGCGATGGGAACAACCCGGATGGGGACGGACCCGGAGCGGTCTGTTG
>SYFY01000035.1 GCA_005799745.1 Gammaproteobacteria bacterium | reverse complement strand
TTGGTGATGATCAGCCCGACAAAAACCGATAACGACTTGGAGATGTCGTAGGCCACGGCCTTGAGCACCTGATCTACCACGATGACCAAAGACGCGATCACCGTCATTTGTACGATGATGCGGATGCTCATCGGGATGTAGTTGCGGATCAACGACACCGCCCAGCTCGACATGGCGGTCACGAAGATCACCGCAGCACACATCACCAGCGTCTTCGACATGCTGATGCTCACTGCTAACGCCGAACAAATACCGAGCACCTGCAACGTGATCGGATTGTTGTTGATCAGCGGCTCGACGAGAACTTCTTTGGCGGTCGGCGTAGCGGACATCTCAACTCCTCAGCTTTGTGCTTTCAAGTTCTGGATAAGACGACCGTAGCCGAGCTCACCCGTCCAGAAATTAACCAGATTCTGAACCCCTCGCGTCGTAAACGTTGATCCCGAGAGTGCGTCTACTTCGTGAATCTTCTGTGGGTGGTCTGGCGGTGAGGGTGTTTTCACGAGTTTGACGGCGGGTTTGCCCTCAGCGTTAAACACATGCACGCCCTTCCATTTGTTCTTCCAAACGGGGTTGTCAACTTCACCACCCAGTCCTGGGGTCTCCTTATGATCATAGAAACCGAGACCGGACACAGTGTTCAAGTCGGCGTCAAGCGCAAGGTACCCAAACAACGTACCCCAAAGCCCGTAACCTCGCACCGGGATCACCAGTTTTTCGAGCTCATCCCCATTGAGCTTGAGGTAGATAAGCCCGATGTTCTCGCGTCTTCGAATCGTGACGGTATCTTCGTCTTCGGTCAGCGCACGTGAGTTCGCGGGGTCTTTGGACATGCGCACGGCGTCATAGCCGCTGGCATCAAAGTCCGGCAGATACTCGCCGGTATCGAGATTGACTGCCTGGACCTTAAAGTCCTGAAACAGGTCGTTAATACCCCGGCCATCGGGAGAAACCTCAGAACCCGGCGGCAACATGCCAGCAGCGCGAAGGATATTGGCCTTCTGATCGAGTTCTTTATTGATCGCATGTGTCGGCTTGAGCATCACGTTTGCCGCGGACACAAACACCGAACACACCAGACAGACGGCGATGGAAATGAAGACGATGAAGCCAAGACTGTCTTTGTTGAAACTAGCCACGGGCGAGTCTCCGCTTGATGTTGCTCTGTATGACGAAATAATCGAACAGTGGCGCCATCAAGTTGCCGAACAAGATCGCTAACATCATGCCTTCAGGGAAAGCAGGGTTGGCCACTCGAATGACGATGCACATGAAGCCGATGAAGATGCCATAGGCCCATCGTCCGGTATCCGTCATGGCTGCGGATACCGGATCCGTCGCCATGAAAACCGCACCAAATGCAAAACCGCCGAGGACGAAGTGCCACCAGAACGGCATCGCGAACATCGGGTTGGTGGACTCGATGGAGTTAAACATCAACGTCGTCAACACCGCGCCAACCACACAACCCGCCGTCACACGCCACGAAGCGATGCGGGTGATGAGCAAAATGCAAGCGGCGATGAGGATGGCGAGCGTTGAGGTTTCGCCGAAAGAACCCGGCATGTTGCCGATGAAGGCCGACATCCAATCGATACCGAGTGGATCTCCTATCTTTGCATTACCCAGGGGCGTCGCTTGAGTCACGCCGTCAACGGCAATCCAGATGCGGTCACCGGACATTTCGACGGGATAGGCAAAGTACAAGAATGCTCTCCCGGTCAAGGCTGGGTTGAGGAAGTTCTTTCCAGTACCCCCAAAGACTTCCTTGCCTACGACTACGCCAAAAGCTACCCCCATCGCCGCCATCCACAAAGGAATGCCGGCGGGCAGTGTCAGCGTGAACAGGATCGACGTAACGAAGAATCCTTCGTTGACCTCGTGGCCACGCTTGGAGGCGAACCAGATTTCAAAGGCGATACCGGTGCCGAACACGACCACATAAAGCGGTACGAAGAACGACAAGCCATGAATCAGGTTGTCCCAGGAACTACCCGGGTTGTAGGACGCCACCGCAGAGAGAAAAACATAGCGGATGCCATCCGTCGCCGCGGCGAGCTGATCAGGCGTCATTGCAGCCAACGCAGTATTGGCCTGATAACCCACCACCCAGCTGCCGACAAACACCGGAATAAAGGCCGCGAGCCACACTGTCATCATGATGCGCTTGAGATTGAGCGCATCACGTACATGGGCTGCACCACCCGTTACCGTCGACGGCGTGTAGAACGCGGTATCAATGGCTTCAAAGGCAGGATAGGCCCGGGCGAACTTGCCGCCCTTTTCGAAATGATGTTCAAGCCCATCCAGTAAGGTGCGAAGGCTCATGCCGCACTCTCCTTCTCGATCAGGGTCAGCATGTTGCGCAGCACCGGACCATATTCGTATTTGCCTGGACAGGCGTAGGTGCAGAGTGCGATGTCTTCTTCATCGAGCTCAAGACAACCGAGGTTCATGGCGCTTTCAAGATCGGCCACGAGCAGACTGCGTAACAATGGTGTCGCCAGAATGTCCTGGGGCATAACCGTCTCGTAGGTCCCGATCGGCACCATCGCTCGCGGACTGCCATTGGCCGTTGTGGAGAATTTAACTTTGCCGCTACCGAGCCAGCTCGACAGGAATGCGGGGAATACTGAATGGCGGTCCATACCGGGCTCGAGGTAACCGAAGAGACGACGTTCCCGCTCTTCGGGGATGACCGAAACCTGGTTGTGATAACGACCGAGGTATGCGGCTGCACCTTTAGCGGCATGTCCTGCCAGCACCGACCCCGAGATCACTCGCTGGTCGCCGTCGTTCAACTCCCCCGCAGTCAACTGCGTGAGGTCTGCACCCAAGCGAGTTCGAATGAGGCGCGGATTTTTTACGCCTGGGCCACCGAGTGCGACCACACGGGATGGATCGATCTTGCCTTTGTGGAAGAGGTTACCGATGGCAATGACGTCCTGATAACCGATGTACCAGACGGTCTTGCTTGGGCCGACCGGATCGATGAAGTGAATGTGCGTGCCCGGCAGTCCTGCTGGATGGGGGCCATCGAATTCATGCACTTTCACGTTCTTGTCATGGCCGCTGGGCAGGAACTTGCCGGGCTTCTGACAGACATGCACGGGGCCGTCGGTGAGCTTGGCCAAGACGTCCAGTCCGAGCGCAAACTCCGTCGCTCGCTCGGTGATCACAAGAGCCGCATCCACGCCTAGCGGGTTCGAATCCATCGCCGTGACGAACAGTGAGTGAGGGACGGAGCCGAGTGTTGGAACTTTGCTGTACGGGCGTGTTCGCAGTGCTGGCCACAGCCCCGACAGCCGCAGCGCTTCGGTCACCTCTTCACGTGTGAGGCGACCGAGGGCTTGAGTCCCGTGGGTTTCGAAAAGCTTGGAGCGGTCACCTTCGACCAGAATCGTCACTGCCAGAAGCGTTCGCTTCTCACCACGGATGATGCTTTCCACTTTCCCTGCGGCAGGTGAGGTGACGACGACACCGGGGTTCTTCTTGTCTTCGAAAATGGGCGCGCCGATCTGGACCGCGTCCCCTTCCGCAACTTTCATCGTTGGTCTGAGGCCCGGGTAATCGGTGCCCAGAATCGCCACCCGTTTCACCTCGGCACCGTCTTCGATGACCTGGCGTGGGGCGCCGGCAATCGGCAGATTTAGGCCCTTCTTGAGTTGAATCATTGTTCGTTCGCCATCGGGGTCGACTGGGTACCTTCCGGTTTCATCACAGCTGTTTTGACAGCGGTAGCCGCAGCAGTCGTCTCAGACTGCGTCGACGATGAGTCTTGAGTCGATCTGTTTGAGGATGCGGAGGCCTCTGCCGTTGCGCCAACTCCGCGTGCCACGGCCTTGATCGCATCGTGCATCGACAGGCCAGCCCGACCGCTCCGGTTTATACCAGATACCGCGCCCGCACTGTTTCGCGATTTGCGCATCAAGGATATCGACACACTTCGATAGAAATTGTGTTGAGCGGGGTATGTGGTCTACCACCAGTTCCGACCACAGCTGTTCTCAAGGGAAACGCACTGGCTCCCGCCACAACGTGGTCACCCCCTTCCCGCCATTCGCCGCAATTAGTCCATGCGCCCCATTCCATAGGTTAGTGGGGGAGCTGCCTTCGCGAGCGGCGCATTATAGTGGCGTCACTTTCGCAAAGACAATGAATCAAACCACTCGAACAACGATGATTCCCGAGTGAACCATCAGCCGGCCAGCGTCAGTCAACGGGGGTAAGGAGAAGGCCGCATGAAACGCGGCCACCTTGCTGGAAAACCGGTAGGAAAATCAGAAGCCGAGATCAGCAACGTCCTTCGGCACGAGCGGATACTTGATACCCGCCCACTTCTGCACGACGCGGACCACCTGACAGGCATAACCGAATTCGTTGTCATACCAAACGTACAGCACACAACGATTGTCCTTGGCGATCGTGGCACCACCATCGACGATGGACGCGTGCCGATTTCCGATGAAGTCGGAAGAGACCACTTCGGGTGACATCGTGAAATCGATCTGTCGCTGCATTGGTGAAAACAATGATGCATTACGCAGGAAGTCGTTGACCTCCTCGACCGTGACGTTTCGACCCAACTGCATGTTGAGAATCGCGAGCGAGACGTTTGGCGTTGGGACACGAATGGCGTTGCCGGTAAGGCGGCCCGCCATTTCCGGCATGAGCTTCGCTACGGCCTTGGATGCACCGGTCTCCGTGATGACCATGTTGAGCGGCGCGGCGCGGCCACGACGGGGCTTGTCGTGATAGTTGTCGATGAGGTTCTGGTCGTTAGTGTAGGAATGCACCGTCTCCATGTGCCCTGAAACCACCTCAAACTCATCGTGCATGATCTTGAGGACTGGCACGATGGCATTGGTGGTGCAGCTCGCGGCCCCAAGAATGGTATCTGTGGGCTCAACCAGATGGGTGTTCACCCCGGCAACGATGTCTTTCATCGCGCCTTTACCTGGTGCCGTCAGAATGACCTTGGCAGCGCCCTTGGACTTGAGGTGCAGGCTTAGTTTCTCGGCATCACGCGCCACACCGGTGTTGTCGATGATGATGGCGTTATCAATGCCGTAGGCCGTGTAGTCCACAGCATCGGGGCTCGACGCGTTAATCACCCGGATGACGTTACCGTTGGCGATGATGCACTGGTTTTCTTCATCGATACGGATCGTGCCCTGGAAACTGCCGTGCACGCTGTCACGCCGCAGAAGCGACGCCCGCTTAACAAGATCGTCGGCCTTGCCTTTGCGAACGACGATCGCTCGCAGCCGGAGTTGATGTCCGCTACCCGTCTTTTCAATCAGAAGTCGCGCAAGCAGCCGGCCGATCCGACCGAAGCCATACAGCACCACATCCTGGGGTTTCTCAACAGGCGGTACGTGCCGTCCAATGACTTCGGCACACTCCCGCTGCACGAATTGCATCGGGGTAAGCCCACCAGCTTTGGATTCCTGCATGTACTGTGCAGCGAGTTTGCCTACATCGATGTGGGACGGACCGAGATCCAACTGGGACAATGCATCGAGGATCGGGTAGCTCTCGAACTCGGATAGTTCATTCAAGGCGAGCTGACGCACATAACGATGCGTTTTCATGATCTGCATCACGCTCTGGTTGTAGAGCGCGCGCCCGAAACAGTAGGTCACTACGTTCTGCCGGTAGAGCCGACCGATGATCGGAATCATCGCCTCAGCCAGGGCTTCACGTTCTTTCCAGTCGGGGAAGTAATCTTCCAGTCTAGGTAGCGCCACCGTGCATTCCTTTTCGAGATTGGGTGCGGGATCAGTCGTTAAGACAGATCAGGTTTCCTGGTACTTGTTGTCCGGTACTTCGCATTATCGAAGCGAGCCGGGAGGGGGGCAAGGCAGGGATTGTCACAATACCGTGAAGTGTGATCCCCTGCCCTCCGCTTGAGCCAACCGGAGCCCGCTTTGCTTTCACCTGCGGGCCGCGGAAATACCTTGTCAGCGGAAGCTGGCGTTGACTGAGCCAAGGGCAGCATTGCCCGGGCAAAGATCAGCTTCGTTCAGTTGATTCAGTGGTGTATCCACTGTGCCCAGGATGTCATGGCAATCCATGGGATTCGGATCCAGGTATAGCAGTCCCGTAACCACCTCCCCTTCCGCCTGCCGGCTCTGGACATAGTGCAGTGCTGCGACGCGGTCATGGGGATCGTAGTCCTGGGCAAGCTTGTGCAGCTGCAGAATGGAGCCATCCGGCATATTGATGCGTTCTGTGGTGCCTGGTTCGTAATCCGCGGTGATTTCTTCCGCATGGGGCACGTAGTCCGCCGCGACCACCGTCTCTCGGTGCTCCCGCACGTAGTCGTAACTCTTCGTGGAACCGTTGTGGTTGTTAAAGGCTACACACGGGCTGATGACATCGATGAACGCCATACCTTTGTGCATCAATGCCGCCTTAATCAAAGGCACAAGCTGTTTCTTGTCACCCGAAAAACTGCGGGCTACGAAACTCGCACCAATCTGGATGGCGAGGCTCACCAAATCAATCGGTTCGTAGAGATTTGGGGCACCTCGCTTCGACGTCGACCCCTTGTCATTGGTCGCCGAGAACTGGCCTTTGGTCAGCCCATAGGTACCGTTGTTGTCGACGATGTAGGCCATGTTGATGCGGCGGCGAACGATGTGCGAAAACTGGCCAAGGCCAATAGACGCACTGTCACCGTCGCCAGAAATGCCGATGGTGTAGAGCTCGCGATTCGCAAGATTGGCACCGGTAGCGATGGACGGCATACGGCCATGCACGGAGTTGAATCCGTGGGATTTGCTCAAGAAATAACTCGGGGTCTTCGAAGAACAACCGATGCCAGATACTTTGGCGAAACGATGGGGCGGGATCGATAACTCAGCACAGGCTTGCACAATGGCGGCACTCACTGAGTCGTGACCACACCCCGCGCAAAGCGTCGAGACAGACCCTTCGTAGTCGCGTCGGGTCAGACCGATATCGTTCAGCGGCAGACGTGGATGATGGACCTTAGGCTTGGCAACGAATGTCATGACTTCACCTCGGTCACACGGGACATCTTGTTGGCGCTGAAGTGCGCGGAGATTTGCAAACGGATTTCATCAGCGGAGATCGAGAGCCCTGCGTAGTACAACACGGGCACCAAGCGCGCGGGATCAACACCGATCTCGTTCACGAGCAGCTGGCGCATCTGTGCATCACGATTTTGTTCAACCACAAACACCTTGTCGTGCCCGCGGATGAACGCTTCGACTTCTGCACCAAACGGGAATCCGCGGACACGGCAGGTGTTCAGGCCAATGCCTTCTTCTGCGAGGTGATCGAGCGCTTCTTGCATGGGCAAAGAGGTAGTTCCGAAGAACAAGACGCCATGACGGTGCGGTCCGGTACTGACTTCTGCTTTGGGGACGAGTGTCTTGGCCGTCTCCCACTTCTTCAGCAGGCGCTGCATGTTGCGCTCGTAAGCTTCAGGGCTCTCGGTATACGCCGCGTATTCATCTCGCGATGTACCCCGGGTAAAGAACGCTCCTTTGGTGGGATGCGTGCCGGGCAATGTGCGATAACCAATGCCATCGCCATCAACGTCAAGATAACGACCGAAGCGCTGGATCTTCTCTAGCTGCTCAGCATTCAGCACCTTACCTCGGTCATAGCGGCGGGAATCGTCCCAGACGAACGGTTCCGAGAGGTTGTCGTTCATACCGAGTTCGAGGTCGGATAGAACCAAGATCGGTGTTTGCAAGCGATCTGCTAAATCCAGCGCATCTGCTGCGAAATCGAAACACTCGCGGGGTGTCGCCGGGAACAGCACCACGTGTTTGGTATCGCCGTGGGAAGCGTATGCCGCCGAAATGACATCCGACTGCTGGGTACGTGTTGGCATGCCTGTACTGGGACCCGACCGTTGAATGTCCCAAACCACAGCGGGGATTTCTGCAAAGTAGGCCAATCCAAGGAATTCGCTCATCAGGGATATGCCGGGCCCGCTCGTCCCCGTGAACGAACGGGCACCATTCCAAGCTGCGCCAATGACGATGCCAATGGCCGCGAGCTCATCTTCCGCCTGAACGATAGCGTATTTGGATTTGCCGCTCGCCTTGTCGCGTCGCATCGAGCCGGTGTACTTCTCAAACGCCTCAGCGACTGATGTTGAGGGCGTGATGGGATACCAGGCGCACACGGTGGCACCACCGTAGACCGATCCGAGACCTGCCGCGGTGTTGCCATCGACCATGATCTTGTCACCGAGTGCATCCATGCGTTTGACCTGGAGTGGCAACGGACACTCCAGGTAGTCAAAGGCATAACGTCGACCAAGTTCCATTGCCCGAACGTTGGGTTCGATCAGGTCTTCTTTGCCTTTGTACTGTTTTGACACCATGCCGGTGATGACGTCGAATTCAATATTGATGAGCGCTGTGAGCACGCCGAGGTAGGTGATGTTCTTGAAGAGGCCACGCTGTTTCGGGTCGGCAAACTCCGGTAGTAGTAGCTGCGAAATCGGCACGCCGATCTCGTTGATGTCGCTGCGTCGCAGTTCTTTGGACAAGGGTTTGGTGTTGTCGTAGAAGAGATACCCGCCGGGTGAAATCGACGCCACATCTTCCGCAAATGTCTCGGCGTTCATGGCCACCATGATGTCGACACCTTCACGGCGACCCATATAACCCTTATCGCTGACACGCACTTCAAACCAGGTGGGAAGGCCCTGGATGTTGGATGGAAAAATATTGCGCGTCGCCACGGGGATGCCCATACGGAACAGCGCCTTGGCAAACATTCCATTGGCGCTGGCCGATCCTGAGCCATTCACGTTGGCGAAGCGGATGACGAAATCGTTGTACTTGACGGCCATCGTTTCCTCTTGAGGCGTACGCTTCTTCAAACTCTTTTTTTAAACCCAGGCCTCAGCAGCCCGCTTGGCTTCCGAGTTGTGGCACGAGCACGACCGAACGTTGCATATCCCACGCGTTGGTAGGGCAACGTTCAGCGCACAGCCCGCAGTGCAAACAGACATCCTCGTCTTTCACCATCATCCGTCCCGTTTTTAGACCTTTGGACACGTAAAGGTCCTGCTGACGGTTGTTCGCAGGGGCGGTGAGTTGCAGCCGCAGCTCGTCCTCTTCGGCGTTTTCCGTAAAAGTGATGCAGTCCATCGGGCAGATGTCGACACAGGCATCACATTCGATACATAACTTGTCGGTGAACACTGTCTGCACGTCGCAGTTCAGGCAACGTTGTGCTTCTTTTGCACCCAGCTCCCGATCAAAGCCCAGCTCGACTTCCAGTTTGATGTCGGCCAGCGCCTTTTTCTTGTCGGCATGAGGTACGAGATAACGCGGCGCCGCATCATGTTCACTGTCATAGGCCCACTCGTGGGTACCCATCTTGGCACTTACCAGATTGATGTGCTCCGGGGGGCGATCGTTGAGCAAGTCTTTACCGGTGAGGAAGAGGTGGATGGAAATCGCCGCACGATGTGCGTGTGCGGAGGCCCAGATGATGTTCTCAGGACCGAAAGCAGAGTCGCCACCAAAGAAGACCTTTGGCAGTGTCGACTGCAGCGTCGTGTCGTTGAGTACCGGGCAATCCCACTTGTCGAATTGAATACCGAGATCACGCTCGATCCACGGACAGTGGTTTTCCTGACCGATGGCCATGAGCACGTGGTCGCACTCGATGAACTCATCGGGCTCACCACTCGGCTCATAACGCAGTTTGCCGTCGGCACCAGTGACGGGTCTGAGGACTTCAAAGACGATGCCCTTCAGAAGGCCATTCTCATGAACAAATTCTTTCGGCGGGCGGTTGTTGAGAATGGGGATGCCCTCAGACATCGCATCTTCTTTTTCCCAGAGTGAAGCCTTCATCACGTCGAGGGCACTGCGCACGACCACCTTCACAGATTCTGCACCCAGGCGAACCGCAGTGCGGCAACAATCCATTGCAGTATTGCCGCCACCCATCACGATGACTTTGCCTTTGATCGAGGTGGTGTGGCCGAACGCCACTGAACCCAACCAGTCGATGCCGATGGATATGTTCGCACTGACCTCTTTGCGACCAGGAATATCAAGGTCGCGACCACGCGGCGCACCGGTGCCGATGAAGTAGGCATCGAAGCCCATGTCGAGCATGGCCTTCATACTCTTCACTTCGAAACCGAAGTGCTGCTCGACACCCAGGTTTAAAATGATGTCGACTTCATCGTCGAGCACTTCTTCGGGCAGACGGAACGCAGGAATCTGGCTGCGCATGAAGCCACCACCCTTCGTCTCCTTGTCGAAGATGTGTACTTCATAACCCATGGGCATGAGGTCACGGGCGACCGCAAGCGATGCGGGGCCCGCGCCCAGCAGCGCGACCTTCTTACCGTTCTTGATTTTTGGGATTCGGGGCAACCACGCAGAGATGTCGCCCTTGTTGTCGGCGGCCACCCGCTTGAGTCGGCAAATCGCGACCGGCTTTTCTTCCGTGCGGACACGTCGACAAGCCGGCTCACAGGGACGGTCGCAGGTCCGGCCGAGAACGCCCGGGAAGACGTTCGAGTCCCAGTTGAGCATGTAAGCTTCTGTGTAACGCTCCTGCGCGATCAGGCGGATGTACTCGGGAACCGGCGTATGGGCGGGACACGCCCACTGGCAATCCACGACCTTGTGAAAATAGTTCGGATCGAAAATATTCGTTGGCTTCATCAACTTTCCGGAAGGAGTCCTTGCGATTCGGCAGGTAAAACAGACAAACCGCACTACTTTAGCGGCTGAACCTTGGCATGACCACCCTGAACACAGACAAAATCAGGACTTGGGTCCGATTAATGGCGGTGAGTGAACATAACGTCGGGCCGGATAATTCAGTTGCCCAGCTCATATCGACGAATCGGATGCACTAGAATCGTCGTCCTCATGGACGCCACACCTCACGCCACATCTCACCTCGGGGGTCCCGACCCACTCGCTGCATACCAATTTCTACCAGGCCCGGGACAGCGCAGTCACTGGAGCGGGCTCGGTGGGCTTTCGCAGGCGCGCGCCATTGCAGCTGCAGCATCCGCTCAAGGCAAAGAAAGAGGTAACGATTTCTTCGTTGTCGTTGCGCCATCCTCGGCTGCAGCGCGTGATCTCGCATCGGCATTACGCTTTTTCATTGGCGACGAATTGGCTTTGTTCGTGTTGCCCGATTGGGAGACCCTTCCTTACGACCCCTTCTCGCCACACGAAGACATCGCTGCCGAACGATTGCAGGTGCTGCGTGCTCTGCCTGACCTGAAACAGGGCATCCTGGTGGTTCCGGTGCAGACCCTGCTGCAGCGTTTACCACCCCGCCATTACCTCGCCACCGCAGCCCTTCGGCTCAAAGTCGGGGAGCAGTTCGATATCCACGCCTATCGACGCCTGCTGGAAGCAGCGGGTTATCAGGCCGTCGACACTGTCACGGGGCTCGGTCAATTCGCCGTGCGCGGGGCCTTGCTCGATCTTTTCCCTACCGGCCATGACCGCCCGGTGCGCATCGACCTCTTCGATGATGAAATCGAAAGCCTCCGCTACTTCGACACCGACACCCAGCGAACGGTTCAATCCGTACCGAGCATCGACTATCTACCAGCCCGTGAGTTTCCGTTCGATGCCGCTGCCATCGCCCGTTTTCGCAACAACTGGCATCACACCTTCTCCGTCGACGTTCGCCGCTGCAGCGTTTATCAGGATGTCAGCAACCAGTTGCCGCCGGCAGGCATCGAGTACTACCTGCCGTTCTTTTTCGACCAGCTTGACTCCCTGTTTCAGTATCTGCCGCAAGGCAGTCGTTTCATGCTGGCGGGCTCTGTGGATGAAGCCGCCAGTCACTTTCTCGATGATGTCGACATGCGCTTCGAGAACCTTCGCCATGATGTGGAACGACCCATCCTTCATCCGGAAGCGCTTTATCTGAATCGTGAATCCTGGCGAGCACAGATGGCTGGAGGCGCACAGGTCTGGTTGCACGAAGAACCGGCGCGACAACGCCATGAGATTGTCTTCGCCGCAACCCCGGTGGATGGCATCGCCTTCAACATCCACGCTGAACGGCAGGCGGCGGATCTGCTCGCCTTTCTCTCCCAACAAGGCAACAAACGCACACTCTTCACCGCAGAGACCACAGGACGTCGCGAGCTCCTCGCGGAACACCTCCGTCGTGCGGGCATCCACACCGCCGAAACACGATCTCTGCAGACCTTTCTGGGCAGTGCAGATGCTTTCGCGGTATGTGTCGCTGATCTCGCCACCAGTGCGGTTTTCAGCGACGTGTGCATCCTCGCCGAAAGCCAGCTCCTCGGCAGCCGCCCCGCCACCCAGGCCGCAGTGCAAACACGCGGCGGTCGTGTCGTCGATCCTGGCGAGATCATTCGCAACCTCACCGAACTGCACGTCGGTGCGCCGGTGATTCATCTCGAACATGGCGTCGGTCGGTACCTTGGATTGTCGACGCTCCAGATTGATGGCGCCGCTCATGAATTTCTCATGCTCGAATACGCTGATGCCGCAAAACTTTACGTGCCGGTCGCGTCGTTGCACCTCATCTCCCGGTACAGCGGCGCTGATTCCGAACATGCGCCCCTCCACCGCCTCGGTTCCGATCAATGGGAGAAAGCGAAAAAGCGTGCTGCTGAAAAAGCCGCAGATGTGGCGGCGGAACTCCTCGACATCCATGCCCACAGATTGACCCGACAATCCCGATGTTTCGGCATCGCCGAGCAGGACTATCAACGTTTCATCGGACAGTTCGCCTTTGAACTCACCGTCGATCAGGCAGCTGCCATCGATGCGGTACTGGCCGATCTCAAGTCACCCCAAGCAACCGATCGATTGATCTGTGGTGATGTCGGTTTCGGCAAAACGGAAGTGGCG